>JADHMQ010000021.1 GCA_016779935.1 Flavobacteriales bacterium | reverse complement strand
ATAGATTCGCCATTCAAATCAATACTTTTTATTACCGATGTAAAACCTGATGGAAGCGTCTTAATTTTATCTCCAGGCTTAAACACTCCTCCCTCTATTCTACCAGCAAAGCCTCTATAGTCTTGGTGTTCTAAAGTATGTGGACGAATAACTGACTGCACAGGAAAACGGCAATCTACATGGTTGTAATCACTTGAAATATGAACGTGTTCCAAATGATACATTAGTGTACTTCCTTCATACCAGTCCATATGCTTAGAACGGTTTACAACATTATCTCCATTGAGTGCTGAAATGGGAATAAACTGAATGTCTTTAATGTCCAGCTTAGAAGAAAATGCTTTAAAGTCTGATACTATATTTTCATACACATCTTCACTGTAGTCTACTAAATCCATTTTATTGATACACACTATGGCATGAGGAATTCTTAACAATGAAGCAATAAATGCATGTCGATGGGTTTGCTCCAACATGCCTTTTCTAGCGTCAATGAGAATGATAGCAAGATTAGCCGTTGAGGCGCCCGTTACCATGTTTCGGGTATACTGAATGTGTCCAGGAGTATCGGCAATGATAAACTTTCGTTTTGGTGTAGCGAAATACCTATAAGCGACATCTATTGTAATTCCTTGCTCTCTTTCGGACTTCAAACCATCTGTCAAAAGAGATAAATCTACATAATCAAAGCCCTTGTTTTTACTTGACTGTTCTACAGCCTCTAACTGATCCTGAAAAATAGATTTGCTATCGTACAATAACCGTCCTATTAAGGTGCTTTTTCCGTCATCAACGCTGCCCGCTGTAGTAAATCGTAAAAGTTCTACGTTTTTAGTGCTCATTACTTAAAAATATCCTTGTTTTTTTCGGTCTTCCATAGCGGTTTCCGCTCTCTTATCATCTGCTCGTCCACCACGCTCAGTTGATCGCGTAGTGGCTATTTCTTCTATGACTTTTTTCAATGTATCTGCAGAAGATTCCACTGCTCCTGTTATGGGCATATCTCCACACGTTCTAAATCGGACGGTCATTTCTTTTACTTCTTCATTATCTTTTAGAGTAATATACTCTGAGTTGGCAAGAATAACACCATCTCTAACAACGCATTCTCTGTTGTGGGAAAAATATAGACTAGGTAGTTCAATATTTTCAGCTTTGATATATTCCCACACATCCATTTCTGTCCAATTTGAAATAGGGAAAACCCTAAAGTGCTCACCGTAGTGTTTTCTACCGTTAAATAGATTCCATAATTCTGGCCGCTGATTTTTTGGATCCCACTGACCAAATTCATCACGGTGTGAGAAAAAACGTTCTTTAGCTCTGGCTTTCTCCTCATCTCGCCTAGCTCCACCCATAGCGGCATCTACTTTATACTCTTCCAAAGTATCTAATAGGGATACTATTTGCAATGAATTCCGTGAAGCATCAGCGCCAGTTTCTTCTTTAGCTTTCCCCTTATCAATAGACTCTTGAACTGAACCTACAATAAGCTTTACCCCTAACTTTTCAACCAGCTCATCTCTAAATTGAATGGTTTCTGGAAAGTTGTGCCCAGTATCAATATGGATTAATGGAAATGGAATATTTGCCGGGTAAAATGCTTTTTTTGCTAGATGAGTAAGAACAATGGAGTCTTTCCCTCCTGAAAATAATAAAACTGGATTTTCAAATTGAGCGGCAATTTCTCTTATAACAAAGATAGCCTCCGATTCCAATTCTCTTATGTGATTTAAAACGTAATTACCCATCTAATCGTTTTTCAATTAATTGTAAAATTGCTTGGACACAATCCTCAACACTCAGGCTTTCAGTATCTAATTCTAAGTCAGCACTTAGTGGCGCTTCATACGGTGCTGAAATGCCAGTCATATTTGTAATCTTCCCATTACGGGCTTTTTGGTAAAGCCCTTTTACATCTCTACGCTCACATTCTTCTAATGAAGTGCTAACATATATTTCTATAACCTTATCATCACCAACTATTTTTTTCACGTCTTCCCTATCTTTTCGAAATGGCGAAACAAAACTTGCTAATGTCACTATTCCTGCATCGACAAAAAGATTGGCTATCTCGGCTATTCTACGAATATTCTCCGTTCTGTGTTCAGAAGAAAATCCCAAGTCTTTATTAATCCCTTGACGTATGTTATCGCCATCCAAAATATATGTAGAAATATTTCTAGAGTAAAGCTCATGTTCCAAGGCATTAGCAATAGTTGATTTTCCTGAGCCAGACAAACCCGTAAACCATATTAAAAAAGCCTTATGATTATGCAACTTTTCTCTATCCGATTGACTGACAGTAAATTGATATTTAGTTGTGTTTTTACTCATGTGAGTTAACTTCTACTTTGCAAGCCAAAATTAGATTTATACCATACTTTCTCATGAAAATAGTATAGAACCATTTTAGTTACGACTTCAGCTATTCCTATCTTTAATCCAATGAAAGGGTTTCCCGAAATCAGCCATCCAATAAGTATAGTGTCAAGTGTTCCAACTAATCGCCAACTAAAAGTTTTTAAAAGATGTCGTTTTTTTATATCTGATACTGACGAATTAAACCAAACCCTTTCGTGCATGTAATACAAAATCATTTTAGAGATGACTTCTAATGCACTAATTTTAACTCCTGTAAATAAGTCACCTGTAATAACCCATGAAAGTAATAGCGTGTCTATAGTCCCGACTAATCGCCAACTAATCGTTTTTGCTATATGTCGTTTACTTGATTTCAAATTTGGTAAAAATTCTATTTTCCAATCGAATATACATCAAAGCCTATATCTTCAAGATGCTGAGCATCTAAAATATTTCGTCCATCAAAGATTTTTGCAGGCTTTACAACACTTTTGAAAATACTATCCCAATCGTAAGATTTAAATTCGTCCCACTCAGTAATTATAGCAATAGCATGAGAGTCTTCACACGCTTCATAGGGGTCAGCTTCAAACGTTAACGCCTTTCTATTTTCTTCCGATGAACGGCTATTCAAATAATCTAAATCCGTTAACATCCTTTGCTCGCTAACCTTAGGGTCATAGACGCATATTTTAGCACCGTTTTCAATGAGTAAGTCTGCTATATATATAGCTGCTGATTCACGTGTATCGTTTGTATCTTTCTTAAACGCCCAGCCAAGAAGTGTAATTTTTTTATCAGATACTGTGCCAAATAGAGATTTCATTATCTTTTTAGCAAAACGTTCTTTTTGATAGTCGTTAATTTTTATGACTTGGTTCCAGTATTCTGAAACCTCATCCAAATCTAAAGACTTTGCGATGTATACTAAATTCAAAATATCTTTTTGAAAACAACTGCCTCCAAAACCAACAGAAGATTTTAAAAATTTGGAACCTATCCTTGAGTCCATTCCAATGGCTGTGGCTACTTCATCAACATCTGCGCCTGTTGCCTCACATAATGCCGAAATACTATTTATAGAACTAATACGCTGTGCTAAAAAGGCATTAGCAACCAACTTAGAAAGCTCGGAAGACCACACATTTGTTGTATATATTTTCTCTCTAGGAATCCAGTTGGTATAAATTTCAACGAGCTTATCGATGGCTTCTTTTCCACTTTCTGTTTGTTGCCCACCAATTAATACTCTGTCGGATTTAAATAAATCTTGGATGGCAGTTCCCTCTGCTAAAAATTCTGGGTTAGATAATACTTCAAACTTTACCCCATTGCCAGTCAAATCTAAAATAGATTGAATGGCTTCTGCTGTTCTGACTGGTAATGTAGATTTTTCAACAACAATTTTATCTGTTTTTGCCACTTTAGCAATTTGTCGTGCACAAAGCTCAACATACTTCAAATCTGCAGCCTGACCTTTACCTTCACCGTATGTTTTTGTTGGTGTGTTAACGGCTATAAAAATCATTTCTGACTCTTCAATAGCTTTATCAATTTCTGTAGAAAAGAATAAATTTTTGCCTCTAGTCTTTTCTATTACCTCGGCAAGACCAGGTTCAAATACAGGTAGGTTATCTAAGTTTGAATCGTTCCAAGCGTCGATTCTGTCTTGATTAACATCAACAACATTTACCGTTATTTCAGGACTTTGTTTTGCAATTACGGCCATGGTTGGTCCTCCTACATAGCCTGCCCCAATACAACATATATTTTTAATCTTCATAGTACATTAAATTTTTGTCAAATAAAACTATGCCTTCATCTCCAATGCAATCATAACTAAATTTAACTGTTCTTTCAATAGTCTTTTTAAGTTTCTTTTCGAGATCCTTTATATATTCTAAATTAACAGAATCTGCCTCTAGAGCTATTTCAATTAATCCTGAATCAACACCATGCGCGTAATCTCCTACTAAAATAATTTTTTTTACTGTACCAATTCGGTTAATCACACTCTCAACAATATCATCTAATCTTAAATGCTTTTTAACTAACTCTTGCAAAACAGCATACAAGGGATGTTTTACATTAGCATGGTAAATTACCTTGTTTCTTTCTTTATGACTAACAAGATATCCTGCATCTTTCAGTTTATTCAATTCCTTTCTAACTCCGTTGGTAGATTCACCAAACTCACTAGCAAGAGCATTTAAATGCCCCTTATTAGCAGCTCTGATAAAGAATTTTACAAGAACTCGTAAACGTGTTTTGGATGTAATTAGTGAATCTAACATAATAACAGGAACGGCTTCGCCATTGTGAGTCACAGACTCTTGTGTTTTTATAGCTTTAAGAATATCTAGTAACAAAAGTACTTAAAATATATGAATATCTGATTAAATATCTAAAATAATTATCATATTGAGACTTGATAGCTTCACCCAAATTCTATTGGATGAAACTTTTATTATTTCTCCTGATTCATTGTTAAATTGCTCAAGACTTATAGAATCACCAACATTAGTTAGAGAAGTATTAACACTAACACAGTTTTTTCCCTCAAGATGCGACTTTATAGTATCTATTTCTTTTTGAGGCACACTTACAATTTTTTTATCAAAAAACATGTATCGAACAACTCCTGGGCAATCAAATACAAGATTCCTATTAGCTTCTTGAATATTAACAAACAAAATTGATGGAAGTGCAGGGGTTTTAATCTTCTTTTTTCGATCGCTCCACTGGCTTACTTTAACAACCGTAGGGCAATACGATTTAATAC
>JADHMQ010000020.1 GCA_016779935.1 Flavobacteriales bacterium | reverse complement strand
GTAGACTTAGAAGGCCAACACCGTACAATGGTAGATATGAATACTATGCCAAAAGGCGTGTACTTCTTAGAAATCACTACACTAAACGGAAGTATCAATCAAAAAATAGTGCTTCAATAAGATTTAGATTTGACTTTTTTTAAGCCCAAGCATCTTGCTTGGGCTTTTATTTTAACGATATTTGGTTATCTTTGTGTAAACTTTACAATAAGTTCATTTTCAGTGCTCAAAAAAACAGCCTTAATTTTTATTATTCTACTATTTTCTTCAACAGCATACACCCAAGCTTTTGTAGAAAGTAAACCTGACGTATTTAAAAAATTAAGCATTTCAGGCTCATATAGATTTTTCTTACAACATAGACAATTTGTAAATCCATACATCTCCGGGGTAAATGCTTTAGACACCAATCGCCTTGTCAAAAGAGCCATATTAGTTGGTGATGCCACACAACTTCCAGAGTTGACCTTGTATATAAGTGCTAATCCTAGCAAAAATGTCTCTTTTGGTACAGATTTAACATTTTGGAATCAGCAAACCGGACAGTTTGACTATTTCAGAGGGATGAATTTAGGGGTAAACTTATACGGATCTTTTAAGACCCCTATTGGAAACTATAATATCAAAACAGGTGGTATTCATTGGTTAAGGCTTAGTCGATTTACAATGAAAGCTGCAGAAGGCTTTAATAGATACACCCTTTTTGATAGAAACCCTTGGGACCCTCAATATGCTAAATTCAGTCAGCGTTATTCGGATTACTACGCTAGAGGAAGCGTACAACAAGATGTCCGTTGGGGTAACAAAGCATTTCAAGGTTTTGCTTTAGACGGCGGAGAATTACCTTACGGATTAAACTTTACATTTTTATATGGTAAGTCTGAATCAAGCGGTTCACAATTAAATCCTATTGATAACAATACCTATCAACAGTCTCCACAGTTTTTAAACACTCAATTTTATTCTTCACTTCTGCCTTCGTACATTCTTGGTGGACGTTTAACAAAACTGTTAGATAATGGCGATATTAGTTTGAATACTATTAGTGGTTATGCCTATTTAGATTCTACTGGAACGAACATGAATAACTATGAGTTACATTCATTAGATTATTTGTATAAATCTAAAAACCTTGTTTTTGTTGGAGAGTTAGGCTTGTCAAAATTCAATGATTTAGATTATGATATTGCCATAGCCACTAAATTTAAAACCACTAAGGAGCTTACCTTTTTACCACTCGATGTTGAATACTTTTACATAGGAAAGAATGTTTACAACAATAATTCTGAGATATTAAATACTTCTATTGAAGATTCACAACCTGCTGACCCTACACAGGGGGGGGTGTTGTCACAAAATGGAAGTGCAATGATGGGTGTTGGAAGTTTAGCAAATAACCGAACTGGACTTTCAATTAATACAGAGTTCAAAATTAAAAAATTGAAAGTTAATTTTGGTCAGACGGTTTCTAAAGAGTTAGAACGTATCACATCGAAACTAACTTACGGTCGCAAAGTAAATTCGCTTACGTTTTCAGAGTTTTACAGATGGGAATACCCGTCATTAGTTGGTCCATACAGTCGTATAAGCAAAGTGTTCAGAGGGATTTATGAGACAGTAGAGCTGGATAATGTTCGTCAAGGACAAATCATTGAGGACAAGTATTTCAACAGCGTAGAGCTGCAAGCTAAGTACGAGTATAGATTTAAAAAATACAATTCCTATTGCTTCTATTTAGCCTCATTTAATTCTGCACAACCAAAGTTTTCTCCTTTTGTAGTGTTAAATGAAGACGCTTATATAAGACATTATGTTCATGAGTTTGAAAATTATTTATCCATGAACTCAAGGACTATTTTAACGACTTATTTAGGAGTTGAAAGAGTTATTGGAAATTACCAAACAGACATTAATGACCAAACATTTATGCCAAGATTTCAAACGACTTTAGGGGTAGGTCTTGGTATTGATTACAGTTTATCAAAAAACACAGCACTGTATTTGCGTCATCGTTATTTTTCTTTTGAAGACAGAAACTTTGTCTTAGACAATAACAATGGTCATGAAACAACGCTAGAAATAAAAGTTACTTTTTAAAACATAAAATATGAGATTAATCGGTATATGTTTTTGTGTTCTCATCGCCATTAATTTGGAGGCACAAGAGAGATTAAAAAAAGTGGAGTTTTATGGGGTCGCCAAAACAAATGTTTTACATCAATCATTTGATGTTGAAGGCGATACCACTAATATTTCCAAAGCAAATTATGGACATTCATTAATTGATTTGGGAATTTTATTGAGACCAACAGCCGCCACTGAAGTAGCTACAGAACTTCGAATTAGAAATGAACTGGGTGGATTTTGGGGAAGCTCTGTTACTTACGGTATAAGACGACTAACACTAAAAGGAGTGGTTAATGATGCCATTCGTTACAAAATTGGAGATCTTGATTTAGAAATGACGCCTTATACGCTTTATAATAACGGTTATCAAGATGCAGTCAATGAAGCTACTGTTTTTCAAATGGCACGTGATGTTGTCGATTATGAATACTATTTTACTGGCAACGCTTGGCGACAACAAGGGATTCAATCGGATTTCGGATTTGACCTTAACAACAACACATTCAACTCTTTAGACGTAAATATTTTTACGGTTAGAAACAGAATGCCAGATTACAATTCGTCATCCCCTGAACGTTTATTTACAGGAGGGCAGTTAGCATTAAACACCACTTATGGACAATTAAAGATGCACTCAGTAAACCTTCATGATTTACAGAGTACAGTTAACGATATTAGCTTGTATTACAATTCGGTAAATTCTCTTTCAGTAAGCGTTCAGCTACCAGAATTACCAAAATTTACCTTGGATTATGAAGGGGGTATTTCAAAAGCGAATTACGATGATTTAGTTGCTGGTACTCAAATAACTATAAATGATTACTACTGGAATTTTGGTTTAAGTTATAAATCAAGCGACAAACTAAAATTTAGAGTTAACGCCATAAACACAGGACCACAATTCCGATCCCCAGCAGCTCAAACAGTTCGTTTAGGGTATTCGTCTAGCAGCAATATATTCCCAACAATAGGAAACGATTTGGCAGTTAGAAAAATGGGGCTGTTGGATTACCTATACAATGATGTTATGTACAACATAACATTTGATGATAGATTAGACGCATACAATCCTGCTTTTAGTAATGTTATGCCTTATGGATTAGCAACCCCTAACCGAAAAGGGTTTAGCCTTAGCATAGATGAATATAAAATTGAAGATAAGCTAGAACTATCTTCTGACGTTCATCTTGTTTCAGAGATAGTAGGCTCAGGAACACCTACTCTAAAATCGTTTTTCAAAGCTACAGCAAAAGCCAACTACCACTACAAAAAATGGTCAGTTAACGCAGGTTTAACGCACGAAAGCACCTCAAGAGAAGGGGAATCTTTTGAAGCCATTGACCTAAGCACCATGTTAATTGATTTTGGTTTAGACTTTAATATTTCAGAAAACATAGCCTTGTTATTTGGCTCCAAATACCACACAGCTAATGGAAATGAATTAGTAGCTATATACGATAATTATAATAACCCTTTACTATTTGAGCCGGTGAGTTTCAATGACAACAAACAAATGTTGAATTCATTAGGTTTTATGGTTGAGTTTAATGAACGCTCTACCCTTACGGCATCCGCGAGTACTTTTTCTCAAGTTGATGAGCGTGACTATAAACTCAATCAATTCCAAATACTGTACAGATTAAATTTTTAAGATATGAGAAACATAATTTACATATTCATAGCCGTTGTTTTTCTTTCATGCGGCAGAGAAAAGCCTGACTTTTTAGGCGGTAGTCTAAACGATCAATTTGGTGAACTATTAGTTCTAGATTCATTACGATCTAGTACCTCGGACTTTAATTTTTCAACTGTCTCACCACGATTTTTTGAGGCACAATGGTCAAAAAACCTGAATTGGCAATTAGATGTTGTTGGCGTTCAAAGTGGAGCAACCAAGAGTTTTACAGGTTTTTCCAGCAAACTAGATATTGATAATACCTCTTGGAATGGTAGCGCCAATGATTTCCCCTCTTTTCTAACAGAAAGCTGTGTGGCGACACTCGTTTTAGCTGACAATATTGATACTATAACAATGTCAACCGTTGTAAGTATTTCAGAACTAAAGCCACTACAAGACAACCTTATGTTAGTGGCAGACTTTGAGGAAGGAATGCCAGTAAACACCATCAAGTTTGTTCAGCAAGGCGAGTCAATGACATTTGATATTGCGTCAGGACAAGCGGCTAACGGAACGAGCTACTATGCTATGGGCGGTATTGTCAATTGGGATTACTATTTAGGAAGTATAAAAGTTCCTGTTGATACGGAAGAGTATACCAATGTATCTCCATTATTATTGTATTTTAATATGGCAGTAATAGGCGGAGCTCTAGGGGAAGTACCAGCAAATCAGTTTATGAAAATATACCTGAGAGAGGACGATGGCGAAAGGTATTCTTATGAAATAAACCCAGTGAACTGGGACACATGGAGGTTAGTATCTATTCCTTATTCGGAATTTGTATTGGAATCAGATGCTGCTAATAATACTAAAGACCCAGGTACAATAAACCAAATAGAGATAATGAGCTTGTCATGCCCATCAGGACCCGGAACCATTGTAGGGGGAGGAACAGCATGTCCTGAAAATATGGGACTACAAGTCAAAACAGATATTGATTTTATAGCATTTTCAACGAATGAAAGTTATCAACCTTAATATTTTATTTGCACTATTATTATTGACGGCTTGCGTAGAGTTTAAGCCCATTGCCGTCTATGATATAGAGCCAGAAGTAGACAACTCTCAGCAAGAAAAAGTCTTTTTTGATGAGTCTTTAGGCTTATTATGGCTCGAGCTCAAAACGTGTGCCGAATTTAAAATAGTTAAAGAAGACAACAGTAATGTTATTCTGTTAGATTGGAATAAACTAGGCTGTGATTGGGTAGGCTTTGGTAACAGTTGGTCGAGCTTTATTGCCGATGACATCAGCGAAAACCTTGATAATTCAGCCATATCGTTTAGAGTAAAAGCCGTAGAAACAGAGCAAAAGTCAATTCCTTTTGTGATTGGACTTGAAGATTACGGCGGAGGAAATAGTTATGTATTTTCAGATTTTAAATCCTTTGCTAATAAGCTAAGCATTACCAAAGATGAATGGACGACTATTAATATTCCACTTTCTAATTATGACTTTAGTTATAATGCAGTAGACCCGACAAACATCAAGCAAATGATTATACAGCTTGAGGGAGCAGGAAAGGTATATTTAGATGACATTAAGCTTATTCCGTTTACACCACAACAATATAATCAAATGCTTGCGGACGTTGAGGCGATGAAGCCACAAGGAAACCCCAATCAAAATATTTATCCATCAAACTTTCAAGAGTTAGCATGGAACATAGGAGTAAACGATTGCAATGAATTATTTGAGAAAGACAATCAAATCCATTGGAAATGGAACGCTTGTGACTTTTTCAATAGATGGGGCTTTAACTGGAACAATTGGTATGCATTTAATCTTAGAGGAATAGAAGATAAGACCGCATTACAGCTTAAACTGTCTGCCGACTACTCTCCATTTTCTATCTCGATAGAAGATTACACCGGCAAATCTTCAGAATTAGACGTTAAAAATTATAACCCTCAAATGGTGGGTGATTCCGTTTCAGTATTGAATATTCCTCTTTCAGATTTCGATTTGTCAGAAAAAGAATTTGTCTTAGATAGAATGAAACAGTTTCAACTTATAGGGGGTGCTGAAGGAGGCGAAATGGTGATTTATGAAATGAAGTTAGTAAAACAATGAAGTATATATTTTATATAATTTTCCCACTTGTATTTTGGTCGTGTGAACAAACCGTTTACGACAATCCAGACTATCAATTGGTATTTTCCGATGAATTTCGAGCAGAAACTATTGATGAGTCCGTATGGAATTTTGAAATTGGAACAGGCTGTCAGTATGGAGTGAACCTTGACGGTTGGGGGAATTTTGAAAATCAATATTACCTTTCAGAAAATGCTTCTATTGTTGATAACGAATATTTGCAGATTGAAGCTAAGCAAGACACCATTTACTTTACGCATTGTAATGGAAGCTTTCAGTCAAGAGAATATACCTCAGCAAGAATCAACACCAAAAATAAATTTGACTTTATTTACGGAAAGATAGAGGCCTCAATTAAAACCGATTTGCGACAAGGCATTTGGCATGCTTTTTGGATGTTACCCTCTTACCCAGAAGTTTCTTGGCCTTTCTCTGGCGAGCTGGATATTCTCGAGCTATCGTACAGAGATCAAAATGTATTTTATGCAGGGACACTTCACCATTCTGGAGCACCTATTGGAGCATCTTACGATTACTCCAACAACACATCCTATTTTGACGACTTTCATTTGTATACTTTAGAGTGGGACAGAGGGTCAATAAAGTGGTATATCGATGATGTATTAGTAAACACTATTACACGCTCAAGCAATGCAACTCTCGACACTAATTGGCCATTCGATAAGGAATTTCATTTGATTTTGAATTCTGCTGTTGGTGGAACGCTCGGCGGAACGCCTGATTTTGGTGGTCAGTCTCAGTACATGCTAGT
Source organism: Flavobacteriales bacterium (assembly GCA_016779935.1). Lineage (NCBI taxonomy): Bacteria > Pseudomonadati > Bacteroidota > Flavobacteriia > Flavobacteriales > Flavobacteriales bacterium. Next base: position 4,022 of record JADHMQ010000020.1, on the reverse strand, counting down.
CGATTATGTAAAAGTGTATCAAAAAATTATAGACTAATGAGGTATATATTCATATTACTATTATTACATACAGTGGCATTTGCTCAAGTCGTTCCAGTAGAGATTGTCAAAAAAGATAAGGGCTATCAATTACTTCGTGGAGGAGAACCGTATTACATAAAAGGCGTTGGTGGACTAGAGTATTTAGAAAAAGCCAAAGAGTACGGCGCTAATTCTTTCAGAACATGGTCTACTGAAAATGCTAAAGAACATTTGGATAAAGCTCAAGAATTAGGCATGACGGTTTGCTTAGGCTTTTGGGCACAACATGAAAGACACGGTTTTGATTGGAGCAATGAACTAGCAGTTAAGCTACAGCTTGAGGCATTTGCTAAAGTAGTTGATGAGGTCAAAGATCATCCCGCATTATTAATGTGGGCAGTAGGTAATGAAGTAGATTTATTTTATTCCAATTTTGATGTTTGGAAACACATCAATGACATTGCTTTAATGATTAAGGAAAAAGACCCTCATCATCCTGTTACAACCGTTACTGCAGGCTTAGATGTAGCTGAGGTCAAGCTCATTCAAAAGTACGCTCCAAGTTTAGATTTATTGGGCATTAACACCTATGGCGGATTAGACGGCGCTATTGAGTCCTTGCCCTATTACAGATGGGATAAGCCCTACATGATAACGGAGTGGGGCCCAAATGGACACTGGGAATCTCCAAAAACCGATTGGGGAATACCTATTGAGCAGACCAGTACTGAAAAGGCAAAATCGTACAAAGAACGATACGAGATGATTTTTGAGGATACTGAAAATTGTCTTGGATCCTATGTTTTTTTGTGGGGCTTTAAGCAAGAAACGACCTCGTCTTGGTACGGTTTATTTTTGCAAGATGGTACACAAACAAGTGTAATGGACGTTCTTATTGAAAAGTGGAGCGGTAAAACACCAAAAAACGGAGCGCCAGATTTAAATTCTTTTACCATCAACTCCAAAAATGCTTATCAAAGTGTAAAGCTAAAGAAGAAGAGTCAAATGTTTGTAAACATTGATGCCTTTGACCCTAATGGTGATAAGCTCACTTACCACATTGAAGTAGTTCCAGAAAGTACAGATACAAAAGCCGGTGGTGATTATGAAGAAGCTCCATCTGCTGTTTTTGAAAAGGTCTTTACAGATAACAACTTCAAAATTAAAGCCCCATCGAAAAGTGGAAAATACCGTTTGTTTGTAGTTATTAAAGATGGTGAAAAAGGAGCTACTGCTAATATTCCTTTTTTAGTGAATTAATTCAATCAATCGATTGTTAAACACCTCCACCCCAGTTTGATTTAGGTGATGTGAATCGTAGAAATGTACACTATCGTTTAGAGATATCAATTCATTAAAATTATAGTAATCAGAATAGGCCGACATTGTACTATCAAAAGAAGTGCTGTTTTCATACATGCCATACTCTAATGATGTAACAGGCGCTTGAACCAAGATTAGTTCTATTCCTCTGTTTTCAGTTAAGCTAACAATCTTTTCAAAACACTTAAATTGCTTCTGATTAATTTTGTAAGGAGCACTCGTCGATTTCTTAAAATCTTGCTTTTGTCGCTCAACAAAACCACCAGAAATATAGGTGTCTTTTCCAATTATTTTGTCTTCAGAAAAGTCTGCGTCTAGATTTAGTAATTGTATGTAAGCAGAATAAAGTAAAGTATTAAATACTTTCATATGCTGAGCTTTTAGGCCCATTTTTACAGTTCGCCAATTCATATTATCGTTTGAAATAATATCTAAAGTCGATTCAATGCCATCTGAGCTGAGGGACTGTGGACTAACTTCAAAAACAATTTTTTCACATTCAATATCGTCTAAGTATTTTTTCAATAAATACAAGCTTTGAGTTGGGGACTGACTGCTTGAGCCTAGATTAAAACTATTAATACCATAACGTTTGAAAATTCGAGTATCAAAACCTCTGTAGGCGTGAGATGAGCCAATAAATAAGACATCTACCTTCGGAAATTTAGTAAGTTCATTAATTCTAGAATATAAATGCCCGCCTTGTTTTTTGAAAACAATGTTGGGGTTAAGATGTGCTGTTAGACCCAAAAATAAGGCAATGGGTAACGTTGCAAAAACAGAAAACAGAATGATATGTTTAAGAAAATGCTTCATCAGAACTGAAAATAGATAAAAGGATTTTGCTCTGTTGGCGTAAAGACTATGATTGCAGCTATAACAATAGCGTAAAAACACCAACGTAGAAAACGGTTTAGTAGGCGTTCAATATTTTCTATGGCATATTCACTTTCACGCCCTAACCATTCAATCAGCACAAAAATGAGTAATAGAATTAGCGTAGTTGAAATACTAACTTTTGAAGTGAGTACAGGCATTGTAAAGAGACTCCACTCAAACATATTTTGAAAATACTCTGCGGCATGACTCAAACTTTCTGCTCTGAAAAACACCCACGCCATAACAGTCAGCAGAAAGGTGGATGTCATTGTTACAAGTTCCCTCATGCTTGGAAAGAGTTTACCTTGAGCCACCGTATCTAAATGTGTTCGATTCTTTTTGGAAAGAAGCAATGGCAAAAAGAACATAGCATTTAAAGCTCCCCAAATAATAAATGTCCAGTTTGCTCCGTGCCAAAATCCACTGATTATAAACACGAAGAATACATTTCTGATTTGCTTAGCCTTAGACGTTTTACTTCCGCCCAAAGGAATATACACATAGTCTCTAAACCAAGTGCTAAGAGAAATATGCCATTTCCTCCAGAACTCAGCAATATCTCTTGAGAAATACGGAAAACTAAAGTTCTTCATCAGATTGAAACCAAATAATCTTGCCGTTCCAATAGCAATATCAGAGTAGCCTGAAAAATCACCATAAATTTGAAAGGCAAAAAAGACAGCTCCTAAAACTAAGGTGCTAGCCGAATGATCAGCAGGAGAATAGAATATAGTATTAGCTATTTCAGCACAGTTATCCGCAATTATCATTTTTTTAAACAAGCCCCAAAGAATCTGACGCATACCATCTACTGCGGAAGTATAGTCAAATTGTTTTTTCTTAATGAATTGAGGCAGAAGGTTAGATGCTCGCTCAATAGGTCCTGCCACAAGCTGAGGGAAGAAAGAGACAAAAGCAGAGAAGGCTAAGACATTTGTAGTTGGTTCTATTTTTTTACGATATACATCTATGGTGTAACTCAAGGTTTGAAAGGTATAAAAGCTAATGCCAACAGGAAGAATAATACTAATGGTTCTTCCTTCAAATGATGTTCCAAATAGTGTAAATGCGGCAGTAAATTGCTCTATGAAAAAGTTGTAATACTTAAAGAATCCAAGTAGTCCAATATTAATACCAATACTAATCCACAGAAATAGTTTTCTTATAGAGATAGATAGACTTCCATTTTTTAGACCAAGACCAATGCAATAGTCAACGATTGTACTGAGTATAATTAAACTTAAAAACCGCCAATCCCAACAGCTATAGAAATAGTAGCTGGAAAGTAATAGCACTCCATTTTGTAGTTTTAAATTCCTGTTACACAGCCAGTATAAACTAAAGACTACGGGAAAGAAAAAGGCAAATTCTATAGAGTTAAACAGCATGTTTCTTTGGCAATTGACACAAACATACAGAAAGGAATATTAATTCCCGATTATTGAAATAGGATTTTGTGATAAATATTGCCAGACTTTGTTGAGATTTCTAAAAAGTAAACACCTTTAGATAAACCATTCATATCAACTGTTTTGGTATACTCTCCATTGTATTCGGTCAATTCTTCACTAAAGACTTCATCACCAACAACACTTAATAATTTGATATTAAAGATTTGATTTTCTGAGGATGAATAATAAATATTAAACGTTCCATTAGTTGGGTTTGGATATACATCCAATCCAGAAACTACTTCTGCTGCTACTCTCTCACCACCTAATGTGTAAGTTGTTGGCTGTGAGAATATCGTTGCCCAAGATGTACCGTTTGGACCACAAGCTCCTCTTATTCTCCAAGAA
>JADHMQ010000019.1 GCA_016779935.1 Flavobacteriales bacterium | reverse complement strand
TTACTTCCTTGAGATGACTAATGTAACTACTGGAGCAGTTTACGAATGGAATGATATTCCAGGAACAGCTACTTCACAAACTAAGTTCAACCAAAACCCAGGCGACGAGATTTCTTGGAGAATAAGAGGAGCTTGTGGTGCAAACGGTACATCTTGGGCAACGGTATTCTCACAGCCAGTGACATACACATTAGGTGGTGAGAGAGTAGCTGCGGACTTAGTATCTGGATTAGATGTATATCCAAACCCATCAAGAGACATCTTTAACGTAACGTTTACTTCTGAGGAAGCACAAACAATGAGCGTGAAAGTTGTTAATATGATTGGTGAAGAGATTTACAACGAAGAGTTAATCGAGTTTGTTGGTCAGTACACGAAAGTGATTGACATGAACACTCAGCCAAAAGGCGTATATTTCTTAGAAATTACGACTTCAACTGGTGGAATTAACAAAAAGATTGTTCTTCAGTAATTCTTAAATAAATAGATTCATTAAAAGCCCCGAGCAAACGCTCGGGGCTTTTTTTTAGTTAGCTATGCAGAGAATACTTAGCTTGATGTTTTTAAAGGATTCTAATTGTTGAATACAGGCACTTATAGTAGCACCTGTTGTTACAATATCATCAATTAGAATAAGATGTTCATTTTCAAGATTAAAGCCTTTATTTACTTTAAAAGCATCTTCAATTTGACTAAAACGGTTGTATCTGCTCTTTTTAGTTTGCGATTTACTTTCATCAACTCTACAGAGGACATTATCCAAGACCTTCATATTATTTAATTCAGCTATTTTCTTTGCCATAACATAGGATTGATTATACCCTCTTATTTTTTTCTTTTTCCAATGGATAGGTACAGGTATGATATAGCTAGCGTTTTCTATCTGATGTAATTGTGTGGACATTCTTTCTGCAAAAAACTCACCAATCTCTTTATGGTTGTTATACTTAAACTCATGTATTAGTTTTTGAACCTTTCCTTTTCTATGAAATTTATAGCTACTATAGACGTTATAATCTTTACCATTATGATTAATAATTGAGCTCTGCTTTTGTTTTGGCATATCGCCCTGTCATTTTAGACAGACCAGAGGTTCATTTTTTAAAGAAATGTTTTTGCAAGAAGGACACGACTTTGGAAAAAGAAGTTCTAAGCAGTCCCGAAATAATTCAAGTTTCATTATGGCAAAGAGTTTTAAGGATATCAATATATTGCAGTAAATTTGTAAAAAAATATTGAATGGACAAAAACGATAAGCTGTTTAGTCAGTTACTGTATATATTGCATCAGAACGCCTTTTCTGAACTTGAGAGTATTGACCAAAATAATGCCACAGAGACTAATGCTCAAAAAGGACGTCAGTTAATAGATATGATTGAAATGCTCAAAGACAAAACAAAAGGAAACCTAGCTAATGAAGTTGAAGAGATTCAATCCATGATGCTAGAAGAATTAGAGTCTCTTTATAAAAAGAAATTTGTTAAATTTATGTCCAATGAATCAGCCGGAAAACAGCAAATTAATTAAGGATAAGAAATCAAAAAGAATAATATTTTCTTTACTCGCCCTACTAGTTTTACTAGTCGTTGTTCTATTAATAAGAGAAAACAAACATCAAGAGCAAATAGAAACGGTTATTCAGTATGAACAAGAAAAAAACACATTGAGAGATAATCTTGATGATTTAATCGATGAGCATGAAATCCTTAAAGATGAATATAGCGACTTAAGCAGTCAGTTATTGGAAAAGGATTCAACCATTTTGGCCTACGCCAATGACATCAAAAAGTTATTGCGTACAAAAGGGCAACTGCAACAAGCCCGTCAAAAAATTCGCCGCCTTAAGGATATAAGCATGAAATATGTTTCGGCGATAGATTCTTTATACACCTTAAATCAGTCCTTGCAAAACGAAAACGATAGTGTTCGTAAAGTAAATAGGCTGATATCCACACGAAATAGAACTCTTGAGAAAAACAATCAATTATTATCTGAAAGAGTATATACCGCTTCAATGTTACGTATTGAGAACATAGAGGTAGAAGGGGTGTATTATCGCTCCAGTGGTAGAGAAGTCGTAACTACAAGAGCTTCAAAAATTCAAAACTTCAGTATTTGTTATGACATTATTGAAAATAAAGTAACAGATCCAGGCTTAAAAAACATGTATGTTAGAATTATTGACCCTAACAATAGAGTTTTAAATGTAGCTAACAAAATTCAAGAATTGAATATCACTAAAGACAGTATCGTTCAATATACCGTTGAGTATAGTTTTGATTATTCAAACAAGAAGATTAGTGAGTGTCAGCTTTGGACGCGCGGTAATGTCTTACAATCTGGTTTATATTCTTTTGAATTTATCGTTGATGGTCAAGTGATTGGTCTTGCAGAGAGAAAATTCAGATAGTCTGATGAAAATAATATCATACAATATAAATGGTATAAGAGCCGCTTTAAAAAAAGGCTTAGACCAATGGATTGAAACGACTCAGCCTGACGTTTTATGCCTTCAAGAGATAAAAGCTCGTGAAGAACAATTTGATACCACAGTATTTACGGACTTAGGCTATAAGTGCTATTGGTTTTCTGCTCAAAAACCTGGCTATAGCGGAACAGCTATACTATCTAAAAAAGAGCCAAATTCGGTTACTTACGGAATGAATCATCCAGACTATGACAATGAAGGCAGGGTATTGCGTATTGATTTTGACGATGTTTCTGTAATAAGTGTTTACATGCCTTCTGGTAGTAGTGGAGACTTACGGCAAGACTTTAAATTCAAATTTCTTGATGATTTTTATGGCTATATTTCTGATTTAAAAGAAAGTGTGCCCAACTTAATTATTGCAGGAGACTATAATATTTGTCATGAAGCAATAGACATACACAATCCGCAACGAAATAAGAATACTTCTGGTTTTTTACCCGAAGAAAGACAGTGGTTGAGCTCCTTTATAGAATTAGGATATATAGATTCTTTCAGACATTTTAACACAGAGCCACACCATTACTCTTGGTGGAGCTATAGAGCCAATGCCAGAGCTAAAAACTTAGGCTGGCGAATAGATTATCTTTTAGCCTCGGATTCTTTAAAGGATAAGCTTTCTAGAGGGTATATTTTACCTCAAGCCAAACACTCTGACCATTGCCCTGTTGTAGTAGAGATTAAATAAATAATCAAATTCAATATGTTGATAAACTTTTTTAGCAAACGGCTAAAGCGGCTTTTGCTAATGTATATTTGAATAGATTAATCTTGTTTTTTACGTTATGAATCAAAAAATAGCTCCATACATAGTCATTCTATCCTTATTTTATGGCTGTGTTTCTCCAAAAGTTGTTGATGAAATTAAGGCTCAGCGTCAAGAAACACTCACTCAGAATCAGCAAATAAAAAAGGAAAACAACCTCCTCTTAACTGAAAATACTGAGTTGAGTGCTAAGGTAGACCAACTTACCAAAGAGATTGATGGGTTGATTAGCGATTCGCTAGAAAGATCTAAATCCTGTCTTCAATTACAGCAACAGCTCGATGAATTGAATGAAGCCTATGACCTCTTAACGGCTAAGAATAGCCAATTGATGACGGCAAAAGCCAATGAAACCAAAGAGCTACTCAAAGAACTCCAACAAACACGTCAAGAATTATTAAAAAAAGAAGATGAGCTCCTGACCTTAGAGCAAAGCTTGACGGTAAAACAAAATGAACTTATTGCTACTCAAAATGAGTTAGAAGAGAGAGAGCAAAAGGTAATAGAATTACAGTCTATCATAAACCGCAAAGATTCTGTACTTACTGCACTGAAAGATAGAATTTCAACAGCTCTATTAGGGTTTGAAGGCGATGGCTTAACGATTACTCAGAAAAATGGTAAGGTTTATATTTCTTTAGAAGAACAATTGCTATTTGCTTCTGGAAGCTGGCAGGTGGATAGTAGAGGCCGTGATGCCTTAAGCAAATTGTCAAAGTCATTAGAATCACAACAAGACATTAATGTTATGATTGAGGGACATACGGATAGTGTTCCATTTGGAGGCCGTGGGCAAATTAAAAACAACTGGGACTTGAGTGTGGTGCGTGCTACTGCTATTGTTGATATTTTGACATCTTCTAGTTCAATATCTCCGAGCCGACTAACGGCTGCCGGTAGAGGAGAGTTTTTCCCCATTAAGTCAAACGCTACTTCTGAGGGTAGAAAAGCCAACAGAAGAATAGAGATTATTCTATCACCAAAACTTTATGACTTATATGAATTGCTAGAAAATTAGGAAGCGAATAACTTCTTAAAGACTTCTTCAATTTTTCCGACCATTACAATTTCTATATTGTAATTTTTAGGATTAATCTTATTGTATTTTGATATATAGATTCGTTCAAAGCCTAGTTTTTCAGCTTCTTGTATACGTTGTTCACATCGGTTTACAGGGCGTATTTCACCAGACAAGCCTACTTCGGCAGCAAAACAATCTTTATCGTTTACAGCCATGTCTACATTAGATGAGAGAATGGCACAGACTACACCTAAATCAATAGCCGGGTCATCTACTTTTATCCCACCAGTAATATTTAGGAATACATCTTTAGCACCAAGTCTAAAGCCACACCGTTTTTCCAATACAGCTAACAACATAGACAGGCGCCTAAGGTCAAAACCCGTGGCAGAGCGTTGCGGAGTGCCATAGACGGCAGAGCTTACCAATGCTTGTGTTTCAATCATTAATGGTCGCATACCTTCAAGAGTAGCACTAACGGCGATGCCACTCATGTCTTGGTCTTTTTGAGACAATAATATTTCAGAGGGGTTAGCAACCTCTCTAAGCCCATTACTTTGCATTTCATAAATGCCAAGCTCAGAGGTGGAGCCATAACGGTTTTTATTTGCTCTCAATATTCTGTACACGTGGTTGCGGTCTCCTTCAAATTGTAAGACGACATCTACCATATGTTCAAGAATTTTAGGACCAGCAATATTACCGTCTTTATTAATGTGTCCTATAAGGAATACGGGAACACCGCTAGACTTAGCAAAAGCCATGAGCTCGGAAGTACATTCTCTAATTTGTGAAATACTTCCAGGCGAAGAATCAATAGTGTTAGTTTGTAAGGTTTGTATGGAATCGACAACTAAAACACTAGGTTGAACTTCTTGAATTTGCTGAAAAATATTTTGAGTATTGGTCTCTGTAAGTATCTGACAGGTAGAGTCTAACTGATTTAACCGGTCGGCTCTCATACGTATTTGTTGGTCACTTTCTTCTCCAGTTACATAGAGCAATTTTTCGTTCTTTATCCTCAGAGCAAGCTGTAAAAGGAGAGTAGATTTACCAATTCCAGGCTCACCACCTAGCAAAATGATAGAACCTGCTACTATACCACCACCCAAAACGCGATTTAATTCATTATCAGAAGTATCAATTCGAGATCTAGCTTGTAAAGAGATTTCACTAATAGGCTGAGCCTTGTTAGAACGGCTTGGGTTTTCATTTTCCCATCCACTCTTTTTAGGCTTGCTGACGACTTCTTCAACAATGGTATTCCATTCATTACAAGATTTACATTTCCCCATCCACTGAGGACTTTGGGCGCCGCAACTCTGACAAAAGAAAGTGGTTTTGGTCTTAGCCATTTTTTACTTTTTTTACGATGTTCGATGTAGAATACCCCTCTAAAAATGCAATGGTTTTTACTTCGCCGCCATATTCTTGAACTTCTTTTGCTCCAACGATTTTCTCAATTTCATAATCTGCTCCTTTTACCAGGATATTCGGCTTTACTGCTTTGATGAGCTCCAAAGGAGTTTCATCATCAAATAATACTACTGCATCTACACACTCTAGAGCAGCTAAAATACTTAGTCGGCTATTTTCGTCTTGTATAGGTCTATTTTCACCTTTAATTTTTCTTACAGAAGCATCTGTATTTAGTCCAACAACCAATTTGCTACCTAGTTGGGCGGAGCGATTTAGATAATCAATATGTCCTAAATGTAAAATATCAAAACAGCCATTGGTAAATACAACCGTTTCAGACTTAGCCCATTCATTCACTTGTTTAGCGATGGAATCGGCAGTATATATTTTACTAGATAATGAAGGTATTAGGCTCACGCTTTTGCTTTCTTATTGGATAAAAATACCATTAAAATAGACATTCCTCCAAATGCTAGGGTCATTAATGTTTGAGCAGTATGAACAACGGTTGCAAAAAGTAAAGCAGAGTCTTCAGAAATATCTAAAAGCACAAGCCCTGTTTTGACTATATAATGGTAAGCCCCAATCCCCCCTTGAACAGGAGCAACCATTCCGAAACCACCAATAACCATAGTGTACAAGCCATCTGCTAGGTCTAGCATTGAAGTTGCTGATATGGAGAAGAAGCAGACGTAAGTCATTAGTAAATACATCAGCCATATGATAAAGGTATGCATCCAAAAGCCAGTTTTGTTTTTAAGCCCTTTTATGCTTTTAAAACCTTCGCCAACGCCTGTTAAAAATGACTTTACCTTTAACAAAAAGGGAGAGACTTTAATTTTTTCTTTAAAGATGTTATAAACCATTACACATATTACAGTGAGGGTAGCTAGCGTAATAAGCGTCGGCAAAGGATTTATCGTATACCCTTCAAAGAGCGTTGACATTAACTCTATTACCAGAGAAAATTTAAGCATTAAGGTTAAAACAACTAGAGAAATCAAAATGATAAAATCAATAGCTCTTTCCAATATAATGGTTCCAAATAGTTTATCTACCGGAATGTCTTCGGTCTGGTTAAGGCTAGTGCATCGTGTGATTTCACCAGCTCTTGGGATAGCAATGTTAGTAAAGTAACCAATAGAAACGGCATATATACTGTTTAGTTTACTCGCAGAAAAACCAAGATTATCGAGTAGAATAACCCATCTGTATGCTCGGCTAACAATAGCTAATGCTCCGAAGGAAACCGATAGCCAAACCCAACTGTACTCTACATCTTTCAATTGGGCTAATAATGATTTGGGGTTTTGGTTTTTAAACGCTAGATACATTAAGCCAACACTTAATAGAATAAATACTACATATTTTAACCATTTTAAAGATTTCATAGGTAGTTTCTATAAAGTATTATCAGGGTTAGGGAATATGAGCGTTGGACTAAATGACTTTGCTTCTTCAAAGTCTAGAATTGCATATGAAATAATGATAATTGTATCCCCTTTTTGCACTTTTCTTGCTGCTGGACCATTGAGGCATATTTCGCCTTTGTCGCGCTCACCTTTAATCACATAAGTCTCTAAGCGTTCGCCATTGTTAATGTTAACAATTTGGACTTTTTCTCCAGCAATTATATTAGAGGCTTCCATTAGGCTTTCATCAATAGTAATACTGCCGATGTAATTGAGGTCGGCGCCTGTAACGGTTACTTGATGAATTTTTGATTTTACTACTTCAATTTGCATGGGGCGAAATTAATCATTTAATGGCAAATTATCTATTAAACGCACATTTCCTAAATATGTCGCAATGAGTATATGTGCTTTATCAAGTACATCACTTTCTTTTCCAACTGATTTTAGGGTTTCAGGATTTACGATTTCCACATAGTCTAAAGTCATTTCCTCACAGCTTTCAATTTCATTTTTGACGATGATTTTTAGCTCATTTATATCGATTTCAGTAAAGAGTGCTTTAGCCTTCATCAAACTTTTATAAATCAAAGGGGCTTTTTCCCTTTCTGATGGGGATAATAATTTATTCCTTGAGCTTTTGGCCAAACCATCTGCATCTCTTATTGTGGGACAACTAATAATTTCAATATTGAGGTTTAATTCCTTAACGAGGTGTTTGATGATTGCTAATTGTTGAAAATCTTTTTCACCAAAAAATGCTTTGTCTGGAGTAACACTATTAAACAACTGATGTACTATAGTGCAAACGCCATCAAAATGACCCGGTCTTTTTTCACCTTCAAGGTTTTTGTCTAAACCATTAAGAGGGTACTTTTTTGTAAGCATACCCTCTGGATACATCTCTGATACATCTGGGCAAAATAGAATGTCAGACGCTTCTTTCTCCAGCAATTTTATATCCTCGTGAAGAGATATGGGATAATTTTCTAAATCGTCGGGGTTATTAAATTGAGTAGGGTTAACAAAAATACTAACCACCACAACATCTGATTTCATTTTAGCGAGCCTAACTAAAGACATATGTCCATCATGTAAAGCTCCCATTGTAGGCACAAAACCAATTGTTAAATTTTCCTCTCTTAGAGCTGAAATGCTATTCTTTAAACTTTCAACGGTTTTATGTACTTGCATCAAACGGTGTTTTCAGAGTATAAAAGTAATATTTTACTTGATTCATGGCTATAAAATTTGTAAATTTGCATACACAAGTTTTGCTTTTATTTCAATAGTAAAAATTCAAACGATTTATGGAAAAGAAAAGAGTGCTATTTGTTTCTCAAGAAATCACACCTTATTTATCAGAAACAGAATTATCTTCTAAGTGTAGAGCTCTTCCTCAAGGTATTATGGAGAAGGGAAAGGATATTCGAATTTTCATGCCAAAATACGGTTGTATTAATGAGAGAAGAAACCAACTACATGAAGTAATTCGCCTTTCAGGAATGAATATGATTCTTGATAATTTGGATTACCCCTTAATCATTAAGGTTGCTTCCTTACAGCCTGTAAGAATGCAGGTTTACTTCATAGAAAATGAAGATTATTTTCCAAAGAAGACTTTCATGCATGAAATTGATGGAGAAGAATTCGAGTTTCATGATGAGCGCACCATTTTCTTTTGCAGAGGGGTTTTAGAAACTGTCAGAAAGCTAGGCTGGGCACCAGATGTTGTGCATTGTCACGGCTGGATGTCTGCATTAGTACCAATATATCTTAAAAAAGCATTTGCTGATGACCCTATCTTTGACAATACAAAAGTGGTTTATTCCGTTTATGATCAAGAATCTGATTATGAAATTAGTGATGACATGGCCCGTAAGGCTCTTTTAAATGGAGTAGAAGAAGATGACGTTAAGTTAATTTCTTCTGCCTCAGTAAGTGCATTACACAAATTAGGAGTTCAATATGCTGACGCTATCATTATGGGTAGTGACGGTCTTGATGAAAGCTTAAATAAATTCATAGTTGATTCAGGAAAATATGTGCTGACTCATCACGATAATGAGGCTTGCATAGAACCTTACAACAATTTGTACGATGAATTGTTGGAAGAGGTTGACGTATACTCTTAAACAAACGAACCGTTTTTCATGAAACATCTTTTTTTATTCTCCCTTGTCACACTACTCATTGCTTCTTGTACAGACCCGCAAGTAATTGGTTTAGAAGTTCAGCCAGAAAGTGATAAGATTAGCATTTCATCTCTTGATGATTCCAACCCATTTAGTTTAACCACAAAATCTGCTGATTCTGTGCGAACAGACGAACCTTTAGTAGCTCTATTAGGCAATTATGAATCGTCTAATTTCAAGGATGTAAGCGCCTCTTTTTCTACTCAGTTGCTTTTAAGTCAGAATGCCGTTGATTTCGGTTCAAACCCTGTTCTCGATTCAGCAGTTCTAAACCTTGTATATTCTTCATACTATGGAGATACCACAATAGAAATGGGCATTAAAATTGAGCAATTAGACGAGCCAATAGATTTTGATTCTAGCTACTATTCCAATGAAGTTTTAACCGCTAGTCCGTTTAGCACTCCATTAGAATATTCATTTTTGCCGCGACCAAATACTCGTGTTTTTGCGGAGGGCGATACAGTTGGGCAACGGTCTTTGAAAATAAATGTCAATCAAATAGGTCAAATGATTTTAGATGCTGGCACGGATAATCTTGTCGATAATCTGGCTTTTTTATCGTTTTTCAAAGGACTTAAAATATCTACCTCTGATAATATTTCATCCTCAATTCTTTACTTTAATTTGAAGGATGCAGGCTCTAAACTAACTATATACTACAATGATACTTTATCTTATGATTTATTGATAGGCTCAAGTGCTGCACGTATCAATCATTTCGAGACTGAGGAAAATATCGATTTGGATAATTTATATGGCGTTCAGTCTATGGGTGGAACAGAATTGCATCTTACATTCAACAATTTGAGCTCACTAAGGCAAGAATTAGAAAACAAAGTAATAAATCAAGCTCTTATTTCTTTTTCTGCTGAAAACAATTCAGATTTAAATCCATCACACCCTTCATTATCATTGGTGCGAATGGACTCAACAGGGACAACGTATTTCCTTTCTGATATTTTAGAAGGGCAAGCCCATTTTGGTGGGGTTCTGGAGAATAATCAATACGTATTCAATATTTCAAAATACATGCTTGATTTGATAAATGGAACATATACTGATAGCACATTAGTGCTTGTTTCAGCCGGAGAAGCTGTAAATGCCAACCGTACAGAAATCAGTCAAGACGTTGATATTAATATAATTTATACAGAGTTTTAAATGTGTGGAATAGTTGGTTATTTAGGGCATAGACAAGCGTATCCGATACTTATAAAAGGGTTACAAAGACTAGAATATAGAGGATATGATAGTGTGGGAATTGCACTCATCAATGATTCTGGTTTAACGACTTATAAAAAACAGGGTAAGGTTGCCGATTTAGAATCTTACTGCGAAGGAAAAGACATACAAAGTAGTGTTGGAATCGGTCATACACGTTGGGCTACACATGGTGTGCCAAACGATGTAAATGCTCACCCACATTATTCGCAAAATAAAAAGCTAGCAATAATTCATAATGGGATTATTGAAAACTACGACACCATAAAAGAGGCTTTAATTCAAAGGGGTCATACTTTTAACAGTGATACCGATACTGAAGTATTAATTCACCTGATTGAAGACATTAAAAATAAAGGAAATTCTAACCTATTTGAAGCGGTCAGACTTGCACTAAACGAAGTTATTGGCGCTTATGCCATAGCAGTAGTTTCAGAAGATAAGCCTGAAGAAGTTATTGTAGCACGAATGGGCAGTCCGTTAGTTGTCGGCTTAGGCGATAATGAATATTTTATTGCTTCAGATGCTACGCCAATTGTAGAATATACCAAAGAAGTTATTTACCTTGAAGAAGGAGAAATAGCAAAACTTTCATTATCTGAAGAAGTTGAATTAAAGACCATAGAAAATATAGAAAAGACACCTTTTATTCAAGAACTTGAATTGAATCTTGAAGCCATAGAAAAGGGAGAGTACGAACACTTTATGCTCAAAGAAATCTTTGAACAACCCAAATCTATTTCCGATAGTATTAGGGGTAGATTGCTCAGTAAGGAAGGTATAATTAAAATGAGTGGTATAGATGCATACTCAGATAAAATTATCAATGCCAACCGAATTATTATTGTAGCTTGTGGTACGTCTTGGCATGCAGGACTGATAGGGGAATACCTCTTAGAAGATTTGGCTCGTATAAATGTTGAAGTGGAATATGCTTCGGAATTTAGATATAGAAACCCAATTCTTTCAGAAAAAGATGTGGTATTGGCAATTTCACAATCTGGTGAAACAGCAGACACTCTAGCAGCTATGCGTTTAGCTAAAGAACGAGGGGCAACAGTATTGGCAATATGTAATGTGGTGGGCTCGTCCATTGCAAGACTTAGTCATTCAGGTGCATATACACATGCCGGTCCAGAAATTGGCGTTGCTTCAACAAAAGCATTTACTGCTCAGGTAACGGTGTTAACCTTAATTTCTTTGCTCTTAGCAAAGAAAAAAGCTACAATTTCAAAGAAATATTTCAGACAGCTGTTAATTGAGTTGGAGTCTATCCCTAAAAAGGTTGAGAGTATGATTTCTATGAATGAATACATCGAAGACTTATCTAAGAAATTTGTTAATGCCTCTAACTTCTTATATTTAGGAAGAGGCTATAATTTCCCGGTAGCATTGGAAGGAGCTCTTAAACTGAAAGAGATATCTTACATACATGCTGAAGGTTATCCGGCAGCAGAAATGAAGCACGGCCCTATTGCCTTGATTGATGAAGATATGCCTATTGTGGTTATTGCTACTAAAAAAGGTCATTATGAAAAGGTAGTTAGCAACATTCAAGAGGTTAAAGCTCGAAATGGTGTTGTTATCGCTATTGTAAGTAAAGGAGATGTAACGGTAAAAGAAATAGCCGATTACGTTATTGAAGTTCCTGAAGTTGCCGAGCCACTGGTGCCAATTTTAGCAAACATTCCCTTACAACTATTATCTTATCACATTGCCGTTATGAGAGGGTGTAATGTCGATCAACCTAGAAACTTAGCGAAGTCAGTCACCGTCGAATAATTTCTGGTGGGTGAGAGGGTTGTTCAAACTCCCCTCACCCTCTAATACTTTGTATTTCCGAAGACCTTTCTTATCCCTGGAAATACTACCATCTTTGTTCTTTTCTAAATGAATTTTATCATTTACGATAGGAATCCTGAAGTGAATTTCAATGTGATGTTCCTTTGTTGAATCATCATAATCTTTCACAATGATTTCGTGGATGTACTCATTGAGTACCTTCTTCTTATCCTTCAGTTCAGTTAGGTTTCTTATTTCTTCCCATCGGTTAAAGTGAACATCCAACCAATCAATCCATTGTTCATCACTTCTGAGTTGTTTTATTTTGAGTTCCTCAACTTTAATCTGAGATTCTATTGATGTTTCCTTTTCTGTTATGGTATCCGAAAGAACTTGATAGTTTTTCTTAGGGAGTTCGTTGATGTAGAACTTCTTATCCAGTTCCAATCTTCTCTCATTCAAACCATTTAAGTCCTTTTGAAGTCGTTTAATTCTATTATTGATACTTCTGATGGAATAGGTGTTTTGATTCCCTATAAGTTCCTTTTTCGTCTTCTCTCTGATTGTTTTAGAATCTTTCATCACATCTATGAATAGATTCCACACATACTCATCTAACAGTTCCACCTGAAGAGATTTCTTGATTGGACAATCATTGGTACTTCTCTTTTTATACGACCTCTCTCTATGACCACAAGTATAAAGAGGGTGTTTCCTGTGTTTCTTAACACCTAATACGGTCATCATCTTTCTGTCGGGACACTTCAGTATGTTCTTCAACAAACCATCGTGTTTAACTTCAATTTTAGAACCTTTCTTATCAGAGATTTTCTTCTGTACTGAATCAAAGATTCTTCTATCAACCAATGGTGGACACTGGTTGGTTAAATCACCATATACATCTATACCGATGTAAT
>JADHMQ010000018.1 GCA_016779935.1 Flavobacteriales bacterium | reverse complement strand
TTCTTGGAGAATAAGAGGAGCTTGTGGTCCAAACGGTACATCTTGGGCAACGATATTCTCACAGCCAACAACTTACACATTAGGTGGTGAGAGAGTAGCAGCAGAAGTAGTTTCTGGATTGGATGTATATCCAAACCCATCAAGAGATATCTTTAATGTAAGCTTTACTTCAACAGAAGTACAGACGGTGAGCATTAAGGCAGTTAATATGCTTGGCGAGGAAGTTTACCAAGAAGAGTTGCTTAACTTTAAAGGACAACACCAGACGGTAATAGATATGAATACAAAACCAAAAGGCGTATACTTCTTAGAAATCACTACACTAAACGGAAGCATCAACAAAAAGATAGTGCTTCAGTAAATTATCTCATTTCTTTATTTAATTTTACGAAATGATTATTTCTTTTCTATTAGTTTGTTTATCAACTTATCTTATTTGGAAAGTCAGCTCATCATTTGATATAGCGTCTTCCTATTTGACTAGAAATTTCAATGAGGGCATTAAAGGACCAACAGTTAATGCAATAGCTAGCTCATTACCAGAATTACTGATATCGTTTTTCTTTCTTTTTTACATCGGTGATGTGCAAGGGTTTTCAGCAGGTTACGCTACAATTATCGGAAGTTCTATTTTCAATATTGCAATAATACCTACAGTTTCTTTTCTTATTATATACTATCAAAAGGGAATAGAGCTTTTCCCCACTGATAAAAAGATTATTGAGCAGGATGGCTTCTTTCTTATTATAACCGAATTGACATTGCTTGTAGGACTTTATTTAGGGGATATATCAATCATGCTTTCTATTATATTAATCTTATTGTACTGCTTATATATTGTTTTTGTTTTTAAAAAACGAAATATTAAACAAGAAGAAAACAATCAAAAAGAAGAGCTTAAATACACTGAGAATTCATCAAATTTATTACAAAAAATATTTAATGTAGATGTCGCCGGTTTAATTTTAAGGAATACTAAAATCACTTCCTTCAAAGCAGTAGTTATTTTGCTTGTTTCTCTTGTTATTATTTCTACAGCATGTAAACTCCTAGTGAGTAGTAGCGAGCATTTATCAGTACAACTAAATTTAAACTTATTCTTTATAACCTTCTTTATTGCGGCAGTAGCATCAAGCATTCCTGATACTATTTTATCTATTCAAGATGCTAAAAACAAAAAATATAAAGACGCTTTTTCGAATGCTTATGGCAGTAATATTTTTGACATTTGTATTGGTATTGGACTACCAGTATTGGTTTACTTATTGATTAATGGTGTTGATGAAATTTCTACTCAATCAACAGCTTCAACGTCCAATGATATCATTTTATCATCTTCTATTCTTTTAGTATTATTCTCCATTCCAATTACTTTGATCTATTGGTTAAAGCCTTTAAACAGACTTAGGTCTGTTTTAATTATTGCTCTTTACCTCATCTTTTTAGGAATGATATTTTTTATGTCATAAATGATAAAAAAAGGATCAAAATTATTCAGTATTTTAAAGTTTAAATGCCCGAATTGTCATGAAGGTGAATTTTTCATTTCTCATCCCTATGACTTAAAAAAAATTGGAGACCTTCATAATGAATGCTCAGAATGTCATTTAAAATTCAGCAAAGAGCCTGGCTTTTATTTTGGAGCTATGTACGTTTCATATGGTCTTGGAATAGCTATTTTCGTATCTGTATTTGTTGCCAATAAAATTCTCAATTTTAATCTATCCTTATTTGAAATATTTATACTGGTTGGACTGATATTATTTGCAGGCACTCCTTATTTGTTTCATCTTTCAAAAATAATTTGGGCAAATATTTTCTTCCACTACAAAGGCAAATAATTCACTTTTGACACTAATCTATACTAGTAGTGTGTAAAAATTACATTTAATAGAGGGTATTATATCGATATTTTAATATTTTTGAATGGGATTTACTCATAATACTTATGTCCAAAATTAATGTTTCTGTCGATTGTGTAATTTTTGGTTTCGATGATATCGAGAAAAAACTCAAGGTTTTGACTATTGAGAAAAAGGTTGATCCATTTTCAAAAAAGAACAAAAAAAGAACTCAATTTGCTATTCCTGGTGACCTTATTGAACTTGAAGAAGATATTGATGCTGCAGCATCTCGTGTGCTATTCAGTCTGACTAAACTTAATAAGTTATACCTCAAGCAGTTTAAAACATTTGGACACCCTAAACGAGTTCAGCAAGAGAAAGATAAAGAGTGGCTGGAAAACTTCCGTTCGCATCCTGATGAAAGAGTAATTACAATTGCTTATGCTTCTATTGTAAAAATGGAAGACTACAACCCTGAAGCATCTTATTTTGCTCATGACGTGAAATGGACAAACATTGATGAAATTCCTGAATTAGCTTTTGACCACAATCAAATTGTGAATGAAGCGGTCATCTTTTTACGAAATGAAATTAATCATGAAGTAACTTCGGAACTTCTTCCTAGAAAATTTACGTTATCTCAACTTCAAGAGTTGTATGAGATAATTCTAAATGAAAAGCTTGATAAGAGAAATTTCAGAAAACAGATAATGAGCAAGGGAGTTGTCGAAAAAACAAACGAAAAACAAAAGGGCGTTTCGCACAAACCAGCGGAACTATACAAGTTTAATCAACAGTAATTGTTTTAGCTTACTAAGCTTTCTGCTTTAGAAAAGGCTAAAGATGCAGGTCCTAATACATTCATTTTATCTTCTAATAAATCAGATATGCCGTAATATACTTGATCTTTAAAATCAAATAATAATTGCTCTTCGCAAGAGGTTTTAATAACATCCATATACGCATTTAATGACTTGGAAATGTTTCCGCAAAAGATAACAGCCTGAGGGTTGAGTATATGAATAAAGTCAGCCATTTTTTGCCCCAGCTTCTGAAATGTAAATTGTAAAATCGCTTCACATCTTTCATCGCCTGCTTTGGCTTTATCGAAAATCATTTTAATAGATGGAATATGTGTTGGCTCACTACTCTTGATTTCTTTCATATTTACAGCATATGATTTTTTGATACCATTAGCAGAAACTATAGTTTCTAAACATCCTATACCACCACAATTACACTGTCTATCAAGACCTTCTATTTTTGTGTGTCCAAACTCACCAGAGTACCCAAAAGCACCATCAAACAACTGATTATTTATAATGATACCACCACCAAGTCCAGTACCAATAGTAATGAGAGCAAAGTCCGTGTATTTTTTGCCTGCACCATAACGGTTTTCTGCTAAAGCAGATGCATTAGCGTCATTCACCATAAAAGTAGGAATATTTAATGCCGCCTCTATGTGTTTCATGAGGTTGAACGGCTCCAAATCATCCCATGGAAAATTAACAGGACAAAAAGTTTCGGTTTTAGAGTTATAGTTTGGGGCACCAATACCTATAGATTGAATGTCTTGCTCTAAACTAAGCAAACGAATATTCTCCGTTAGTAAATCTATATATGCCTTAAAGGACTCATTTCCTTTCGTTTTAAACTTACTTAGTTTTACAATACCGTCTCTAGAGTCAACAATACCGAGTTCAGTATTCGTTCCTCCTATATCTACCCCTATTACTTTCATTATATTTGTTTAAAGTGAATTATAAACTAACTCTCATTATTTACTTTCGATTTTAGACTGCATACTTTGCGATGCCTCCATTCGGATTTTACCAATAATTAGAAGCCCTGCAGCGGCAAGATTAGTTCCTACTGGAATGTTATTCAAATCGCAATTATCCAATAAAGAGGTTATGTCTTGATGATATGGTTGAAGAATGGTAGCGTCTCTAAAGAAAAATACGATCTCTACTTCTCCTTGCTTAATCATATCAATTATTTGAAGGTATCCGCCTTCTGCCCCTTTTCTAACGTGTGTTAGAGGTAGGTTTAATTCACCTTCCTCCAAGAATGTAGCAGTTCTGCCAGTAGCTACAATTTCTCTGCCAAAAAACCACGATTTTTTCTCTTTTAGAAAATGTAGTAAATCGGCTTTGAAATTATCGTGGGCTATAACTACTATTTTACTCATTAGTCTAAATCTTTATTTAAAGTTTCGCGCAATACTCTAGAGCACAAGTCAATTAGACGTGCTGAATATCCTGACTCATTGTCGTACCATGAAACTAACTTCACAAGGTTTCCATCCACTTTAGTCAATTCAGTATCAACAATTGAAGACTCTTTTCTGCCAACAATATCAATCGACACTAATGGGTCCGAGCTCAATGCTAGAATACCTTTCATTGGTCCTTCAGCAGCATCTTGTAATACTTTGTTTACCTCATCTCTTGTTGTTTCTTTATCTACAACACACACAAAATCAGTGATTGAGCCACAAGCAACAGGCACTCTTAAAGCTATACCGTCTAACTTACCATTTAATTGTGGCAATACTTTACCTACGGCTGATGCAGCACCTGTTTTTGTAGGTATAATAGAATTCATTGCTGAACGTGCTCTTCTTAAGTCTTTGTGAGGCATATCCTGTAAACTCTGGTCTGCAGTAAATGCATGCGTTGTAGTGATATAACCAGACTTAATACCAAAATTATCATTGATAACTTTAGCTAAAGGTGCTAGGCAGTTAGTAGTACATGATGCGTTTGAAAACACAAAGTCATCCTCAGTAATAATTTCATCATTAACACCTAAAACTACCGTCTTTGCGTCAGGCGATGGTGCAGATACAATTACTTTTTTTGCTCCAGCTATTACGTGTTGTAAAGCTTGCTCATTTTTTAGAAAACGACCAGTACATTCTAATACTACGTCTACCCCTACTTCTTTCCATGGTAGTTCTTGTGGGTTAGGACAAGAATATACTGGTATTTCAGCAGAGTCTACTAGAATAGAATCGCCTGAACAACTTATAAAGTTAGGTAATACACCATGTGTAGAATCGTATTTTAATAAGTGTGCTAATGTTTTAACATCCGTTAAGTCATTAATAGCAACTATCTCAATGTCGTTGGATTGAAGAGACTGTCTAAAAAAGCTTCTTCCTATTCTTCCAAATCCGTTTATTGCAACTTTAATTTTTGTCATTTTATCTAGATATAATTTCGTTTAATATGTATAAATCTTCGTTAATACTATTATTGTTCTCTACCACTTTTTGCATCGGCGTAAGAACTACTTCATCTTTAATTAATCCTACCATATGGTTTGACTTTGACTCTATCAGTGTTTTCACTGCAGCCAATCCTAATCTACTAGCAATAATTCTATCTTCAGCATTTGGAGAACCTCCTCTTTGTAGGTGTCCAAGTATACTCACCTTAGTTTCGTAGTCTGAATAAACCTTAATAAGGTCATTGGCAATTTTGTAGGAAGGCCCGTAGGTATTTCCTTCTGCAACGATTACAATACTGGATGTCTTTTTTAATTGCTTACCTTCTTTTAGCCTATCTGCCAAATCTGATATTTGAAATTCCTTCTCAGGAATTATAACATAGCATGCCCCAGTGGCTAAACTTGAATGAAGAGCCAAATTACCGTTGTCACGACCCATTACTTCAACAAAAAATAATCGGTTATGGGAACGTGCGGTGTCTCTTATTTTATCAATCGTCTCAACAATGGTTTGAAGAGCAGTATGAAATCCTATTGAGTTGTCAGTTCCATAAATATCGTTATCTATTGATGCAGGAATACCTACACATGGAAAGTCGAATTGCTGAGAAAATACATTAGCTCCAGTAAGTGAACCATTTCCTCCAATGACTACTAATGCGTCAATCTCTAAATCCTTTAAATTTTGATACGCTTTCTCACGAATCTTTGCGTTGTGAAAATCCATTGAACGTGCAGTTTTCAACTTTGTACCACCAAGACCTAAAATCTTGCTAACTGAACGCATCTCTAGTTTTTTGTATTCATTTTCTATAATGCCTTGAAAACCCCTGAAAAAACCAAAGCATTCAACATTATAATAGATAGATGAACGAACTACACTACGTATTGCAGCGTTCATTCCAGGTGAATCTCCACCAGATGTTATTATAGCTAATCGTTTGATAACCGTTGTATTTTTGACAAATATAATATAAAAAGTGTAAAATTAACACTAACTAGGCGTCTAAAAAAAATAAATAAGTGAAAATGACCCTTTTTATCCGAAAACTACGACTTATTATAAAAGGCTATTACAATCAAAAGCATTAACAAACAGTACATGCTGTCTTCAATGGGGATATTTAACAGGCGAATTCCTATTATTTCAGAAGGGTTATAACTTACAACTGGAAGGTCAGTAAAACTTCCCGTCAAAAACCCATTGATTAAGATAAATGGAATAAAAGATACTAGAAAGGCTCTGAAAAACAATCCAATCCATTTTGGATTATGAATAGCTAGTATAAATAAGGCAAGTGAAGTTAAGGTAAAACATACTAAGGTATACAGCCTATCGGAATAGATTACGCTAAATACTAACAAAGCTATTGCCAATAAAATGGAGATAAATTGATAGGGTTTTGAGTCTAAATCTTTTCTGAAAAAATAATTTAACACCTCAAAAATAAACACACATGAAAATGGCACAACTAAGAAGAATAACCATTCCTCAATAGGTAATGAAAATATATTGAACCCTATTGTATAATCTTTACTAAACGCCCAAACATTTTCTCTTGTAAACCAAATATCCCAAGGAATAAAAAGAAGCATCATCACCAATGAGGATAGTATAATTTGACGCCACTTGGTGTGAAATTGCAGTCGCCTTTCAAAACTCTGTGCCAGTGGATAGGAAATAGTAAACGTCAATAAAATAAAATAGAAAAATTTATGCTCTAGAAATTCCATTTTACAAACTCAAAGATAGTAAGGTGAAAAATAAAATTTGTGACAACAACAATCCGAAAGAGACTCTATAATCTAGCTTAAGACGATTATAACTTATGATTGAGTTCATAATTAAAGAAATAAAAAACCACATAACATAATTTTGCAGTGGTATATCACCTGCTGTCCAAGTCCAAAAATCCAAAGTTATCGCTATTGGCTCAATCAAAACATCCATAAGCACCATCAACAAAGAGGATAGTAATATGATTGGCAACTGTTTTTTAAGAAAGTAACTGCATACTGCAAACGTAGATAGTGACAACAATATCCAATTCACACCAATCATTAATGGCGTATTTAAAAGCTTAAAGCCAAGAGTTGCTCCATAGGTATATTCTCCAAATAAAACGCCTGTATTTACTCCTAATACCTCAACCAAAAATCCTAATGCAAATAGGATAGATATAACTTTATAAAATTGGATAGAAAAGTCATTATTTGCCCAAATAAATAACCCAAGAGAAAGCAAAAGATTTAGAGGGGTAAGCGTTAAAAATAAATCTTGATAAGCTGAAGACAAGCCTATTACACCAACTGTATGGAAGATGAATAGGACAACAATACTAATATTGACTTTAGAATAATTCATTCGGTTAAGTGCTAAAAAAATCGTCTACTATTTTTGCAGAAGAGAGTGCTAAAGGAATTCCTCCACCTGGATGAACACTGCCTCCACAGAAATACAGTCCCCTAATATCGGTAGAAAAATTGGGGTGACGAAAAAACGCCGCCATTTTTTTGTTAGAGGCCGTTCCATATAATGAACCTTTATAAGAGCCTGTTTTTGATTCAATTTTTCGAGGATCTAGTATTTTCTCATTTAAAATTAAAGGCTCTACATTAGTCTTTAACTGACGATTTAATTTTTTGATAATTGAGGCTTTTGCTTGAATAATTAAGCTGTCCCAATCTTGATTTTCATTAGACGGCACATTAATCATTACAAACCAGTTTTCACAATTTTCAGGAGCATCCGAACTCTTTTTCTTTGAGGTAATATTAACATAAACGGTAGGGTCGTTATAAATAGATTTGCCACTTTTTAAGGCGTCAAACTCACTCTTATAATCGGCTGAGAAAAATATATTGTGTAAGTCTAAAGAGGGGAAACTAGCATTTATACCCCAATAAAATATTAATGCTGAAGTAGACCTTTCTTGTTTAGCAATCATTTTAGAGGCAAAGCTATTTTTCAATAAGTTTTTGTAAGTAAAAAAGATGTCTAAATTACTTATAACATAATCTGAAAAAATAACTTCTTCATTGACCCTAAGCCCCTTTACCTTTTTGTCGTCCAAAATAATTTCATCGACCTTAGAATTAAGCTTAAACTGAACGCCTAAAGACACCGCTAAATCGTGAAGTGCTAAGGATATGGAATACATTCCTTTATTGGGAAAAAAAGCACCTTTATTAAATTCTAAATGAGGAATGATATTAAGTATCGCTGGTGCTATATACGGATTAGAACCGTTGTAGGTAGCATAGCGGTCAAATAACTGAACCATTTTATCATTTGAGAGTGCATCGCGGTTAGCCGAATGCATACTGCCAAAAACACCTAAAAATGGTAACTTTAAAAATGACTTGATAACCTCAAAAGACAAGTAGGTTTTAAAGCGATGTAACGATTTTTGCAAGAATAAAAAAGCGGTTGAATCGTATATAAATTGACTCTTTTTTAAATGATTAAGTACAGCCGATGCGTTTACTCCTGTTTTCTTGGCAGATTCTTGGGCAAACTTTTCGGGGTCTGTGTAACCAATTAAATGTGTGCCATCTTCGTAAAAATATCGGCAACTTTCATCTAGTTTTTGATAATTAAAAAAATCTCTGGGATTTTTATTGGCAAGTTGAAAAAGCTCATCTACAAGTTCAGGCATTGTAAATAATGAGGGACCAGCGTCAAAACGAAAGTCACCAGATTCTATCTGAGAAAGCTTTCCTCCGACATAGGGGTTTGATTCATAAACAGAAACCTTATAGCCTTTTACAGCTAGACGAATAGCAATAGCCATTCCCCCTACTCCTGCACCAATTACACTTACTTGTTTTGAACTTACTGACATGCCTTGTATCTGGCTATGGATTCTAGTCTAGAAGCTTTTACATCAGCAATACGCTTCACAGGATAATTTCCATTTTCTTTTAATTCTTTTATCCATTTTCTACAATACTTAAGTTTGGGGTCAAACTTTTGCAGTTGAGTGTCAGGGTTAAAGACACGAAAATAGGGTGATGCATCACAACCTGTTCCAGCAACCCACTGCCAATTACCATTATTAGATGCTAGGTCAAAGTCCATAAGTTTTGAAGCAAAATAAGCCTCACCCAATCGCCAATCTATGCCTAAATTCTTGACTAAAAATGAGGCTGCTATCATGCGCACTCTGTTATGCATATAGCCCGTGTTAAATAACTGACGCATTCCGGCATCTACAATAGGAAAACCCGTTAGACCATATTTCCATTTTCTAAATAAGGTAGTATCGTTCCATTTCAGACGGTTATATTTTTCTTTATAGCAGGAAGTAACAACTTGCGGATTATGCCACAATACCTGAGCAAAAAAGGAACGCCAAATTAGCTCATTTAATAAAGGCTCTGAATATTGAAAGGCAATACTGGCAATCTCTCTGACGCTTACAAATCCAAAGCGTAAATGAACAGAGGTGTTACTTGTTCCTTCTAAATCCGGAATATCTCTTGCCGTGTCGTAATCAATTAGCGTACGGTAATCTAAATTAGGCTTGTGTAATATGTAGGGACTGTATTCAAAACCAAGCTGTTCAAAGGAGACAATACATTTTAAATCGTCTATTACTAAACATTTATCTAATAAATCCTGTGAAGGATAAGGGTGGGTCATGGAAATCTTAAATTTCGACTTCCACTTTTTCATGTAAGGCGTAAACACCCCATAAGGCTTACCCATGTCGGTCAGAATTTCACTTTTTTCAAAAATAACTTGGTCTTTAAAGCTGTGAAAATCTACGCCTTTTGATTTTAAAGAATTATGAATTAACCCATCTCTTTCAGTAGCATATGGCTCATAATCTGTATTGGTGTAACAGGCCTCAAAAGGGGTATTAGAATATAAATCATCTATTACTTCTGAAGGTTTTCCGAATAGTATATGAATTTTCTTACCATACTCAGAAAGTTCTTTATTGAGTTCATTTAATCTATCAAAGAGAAGGCTTATTCGTCTATCTTCTTCCTCTAACTCTGACAATATAGAAGTGTCAAAAATGAAAATTGGCACAACAGATTTAGACTCTTTCAAAGCATTGTAAAAGCCATGATTGTCATGTAATCTCAAATCTCTTCTGAACCAAAATAGGCTTACATTATATTTCATTTTCTTTTAAATTCTTTCTCAATTACACTTTCCAAGGTTGGATATGTTAGCGAAAATTTAGAAGCTACTAATTTGTCTGACGATAAACCGCAACCGCCTATCAGAATAACGTTTCTTTCGCCAAAAATAATAGACAAGACCCATTTTGGCAATTTTAGTAGTAATGAATACTTAGCAATTTTACTTCTCAAGTATTTCATAAACTCATATTGAGAAAACTTTTGAGGCGAAGCCATATTATATGGTCCACTGACATGCTTGTTTTCTATTGAATACTCTACAAATCTTGCGGCATCGTCAATATGTATCCATTCAAAGGGCTGTGTGCCTTTTCCAAAAACAACGCCAACACCTAATCGCATAGACAAAGCTGTTGGCTGTAAGAAGCCTGTATCTTTTGACAATAATAATGATATTCGCATTTGGACTACTCGACTAGCTAGTTTTTTAAATTCTTCAGCGGCATTTTCCCAGTCCACACACATATCGGAAAGCCAGCCTTTTGAAGGCGAATCAGTCTCTTTACACAAATGATTTACAGAATGCCCATAATACCCCATAGCCGATGCACTAATGAAGGTTTTGGGTGTTACTCCATATTCATTACATTTTTCAAATAACAGCTTAGCTGCTGTAATGCGACTGTCATACATCAACTGTTTATTGGTTTCCGTCCATGGCTTAATAATTCCAAATCCAGAAAGGTGGATGATGTGTTGACAATTTTCAAGAGCTTGTTGTTGTATATCACCAGATGACACATTCCAATAAAATACGGATTTATTATCGGCACTTTTTCTAGTTGAAGTAAGAGTAACAACTTCATAGCCTTTAGAGAGTAAATTTTCTTTTACTCTTCTTGCAAGGCTACCGTTTGCTCCTGTTATTAAAACTTTCTCTTTCATTTAGAATTCAATTAATAATCCAATACTTGGTAATACTGTTCCGGATTCATTAACAATTTCATACAAGGAATACTGTTGAGCGTTTTGGGAACTATAGATTTCTTCCCCAATCTCAGGGTCAATCCCTACCTCTGATGGTAATTGTATTTTAAAGTTGTAAAGATTTTCTACATCTAGATAAGCGTTTAAACTCCACTTTTTGAAGTACCATTTTTTATCCAAGCGTAAATCTACACCATGAACATTTTTCAGTCGCTGAGTATTTAAATCGTCATAATTCAATACGCCTCTTTGATTAATATTCCAGATGTCCATATTGCTGGATGTAGCATAATCAATAGGCGTGTATGGAGCCCCGCCTGTATATCGAAACTTAAGGCCTAATTCTATGTCTCTTTTGAATTTTTTACCGGCAGTCATATTAAATATGAAACGGTTGTCCCAAGCTGATGGAATAAGCTCTTTATCTTTATTTTCAAACTCACTTCTATAGTATGTAACAGACATAATTCCATATACTGAAGAGCTTAATTTTTGCTGAGCCAAAAATTCTAATCCATAGCTTCTGCCTTGTGAAATTGACGAAATATCCTCGTTTCCAATTACGCCAAAATCACCGCCTAAATTTGCTAATGATATGCTATCAATTATTGAAAATGGATAATTGTCATATTGTTTATAGAAGGTTTCTAATGTGATTTTGCTGTAATTTGATGGGTTATATTCTAATCCTAAAACAGCATGGTCACAACGAATATATTCGGCATCTTGGTTAAGGAAGTTATTATTAAGCCCAAAGCCTAAAATGGTATAGGCTGGCAACTGATAGTAACGACCTAGGTTGGCGTTTAAACTAGACTTAGCTGAAAGGTTATATGCTAATGAAAGGCGCGGAGAAAAATTAGGGGTTGTAGTGTTTTCTGTAAAGCTATTTCCATCCATCCTAAAGCCTATTGAAGTTATCAAACGGTCAACCATATAAGTTTTGCTTAATTGGGCAAAAGCACCGTATTTTATAAAATGTAAATCTGTCTCTACAAGCTTATTGTATATGGAATCGCCTGAAGTCAATAAACGATTGGTTGAGTTCAAATATGTAGCATCCTCTACACTCACTCCCACATTGAATTTTATATTACTTTCTCTGAAATTATACTCAATTCTTGATTTGTTTTCAATCTCTTGGGATTCGTAATCGATTAATTTTTGAGAAGTCAAATCGGCATAATCAGCATATTTAACTGCTGTATTATTAAGGTGACTTCGGCTTAATACTACAAACAAATTAGAGTTGTCAAAAAAGCGTTTCCAAGTTCCACCAACAGTGTAGTTCCATTGCTCATTTACTGGCAGATTGTTAAGGGTGTATTCATTCTGAGCCAATTGCTGAGGGTCGTCAATACCTTCATTGGCTTCTGGGTTTAATGTAAATTCGTCTATAGCGGCTAGTCCAATTATATTAAACTGGTTTTTCTTATCTGGCTTGAGTGTATACTTGAATTGAATATCGTTGTATGTTGGCAAAAATGGAAGCTGCAGGGCCTGAAATAAAAATTGCAAATAAGAACGTCTTGCCGAAAATAGCATGGTTGATTTCTCCGACAAAGGTGTGTTTATGGTTAAGCCTGCATCACTAGAGCCTACCATAAATGATCCACTGAATTCTTCAAAACTCCCCTCTATTTGCTTGAGTTCCATCACTGAGCTCAAAGCATTTCCTCTGTTGGCTGGAAATGCACCAGAATAAAAATCAACTTCACGTATAAAATTGACATTTATAATTCCTACTGGACCTCCTGATGAACCTTGTGTAGCAAAATGATTGATGTTTGGAATTTCCACACCGTCTAAGAAAAATCGGTTTTCGTTAGGTGCTCCTCCTCTAATCACAATGTCATTTCTAAATGAAGGGGTGCTTGAAACGCCTGGCAAATTTGCTATCACTTTTGAGATATCTCTATTTCCTCCAGGACTTCTGTATATTTCTGAAGCATTAATTGTCCGTAAACTTGTTGGACTTTCCTCTGTCTTGTTAAAGGTATTCGCTGTTACTTGTACTTCCTCAATAATTTGAGCATTTTCAGTCATCTCAAAATTTAGCCTCAAGTTCTTATTTGGCG
Source organism: Flavobacteriales bacterium (assembly GCA_016779935.1). NCBI lineage: Bacteria > Pseudomonadati > Bacteroidota > Flavobacteriia > Flavobacteriales > Flavobacteriales bacterium. The sequence goes on along the minus strand of JADHMQ010000018.1, from coordinate 5,332 downwards.
TCAGCTGAATTTCAGTCTTTATAGAAGGATTAAAACCTATATAACTACACTTAAAATTATATAATCCGGGAGCAATACCTTCTATTTCAAAATTACCATCAAAATCTGTAGTAGCTCCAATAGTTGTGCCATCTATAATGACATTAGCAAATGGTATAGGCTCATTATTTAAGGAATTGTTAACGCTTCCGTAGACACGAATATCCTGCGCTTCAACTAGATAAGCAGTAAATGTTAAAAGGATTAATAAAAAGGCTCTCATAATTTGTTAGTTAAGTGGATTGAATATCTAAAACTGTTATTTCTGGCAAAATCCCCACTCTGCCGGGATAGCCTAAATGTCCTATACCTCTATTTACATAAAGGTATTGGTTGTCATGCTGATAAAGTCCTGCCCAAAATTTGTATTTCCATTTTGAAGGACTCCATTTAATTCCTGCAAACTCAATGCCAAATTGCATTCCGTGAGTATGCCCTGCTAATTGCAAGTCAATATGCTTCATGAAAGGCAAGACTTTGTTTTCCCAGTGGGTTGGATCGTGAGATAATAGCAAGGTAGGAATACCTTCTTTTGTAGTCTGCATGGCTTTTTCTAAATCGCCATACTTTGAAAATCGACCATCTCCCCAATTTTCAACACCAACAATATTAATCTCAACTCCATTGACCTCAAGAATTCTGTTCTCATTCAACATCAAATCAAAGTCTGCTGCATTGAAATATCCCTTTATTTCGTTAAGATTATCACGCCATTGCTCACGCCCTTCCGTAGTAGATATGTCTAAACCAATATAGTCGGCATAATCGTGATTTCCTAGCACGGCAAATTTCCCGTGTTTGGCTTTTAATTCCTTGAGGATTTCAACAAAAGGCTTGGCTTCAGAGGCATAATTATTTACTAAATCTCCAGTGAAGAAAATTAAATCTACTTCTTCCTCATTTATAAGTTCAACTGCCTCTCTCAATTTATCTTTTCGTTGAAAACTACCTAGGTGCAAATCTGAAATTTGAACGATTTTCAATGGCTTTGCTCCTTTGGGATAATTCTTTAATTTTAAGCTTACAAAGTGCTTTTTGAAATCAAATCGACCTATTATAATTCCATAAGTAAAAACCGAAAATGAAATTGCACCAAGACCTAAAGCTGTATTCTTTAAAAAGTCTAATCGACTTATCGTATTTCCACCTAACGACAAACTTTTGCTTACAAATATTGCCTTATAGATGTATTTGAAAAACCTAATAATATCGTCAATCAACAATGGAAAAAGCATGAAAAGCTTCGCCACAATTATTGAAAACATGAATCCAAAAATGACAACCATATAACCAGGATATAGGGTCATATTAGTATTAATAGCAGGGTAATAAATAAGAGCAATGGTTATAAGAGTTATCCCTCCAAAAATATACTTAAGGTATGGACGTGTTAGAAAACTTTGTTTGAATGCTGACCATATATAAGCATCTAATGAAAGTAAAAATAGGATGAATATTGTTGAAAAAATGATTCTAGTCATTAGTCGTTTGTTTAGGTTGAAAATACGATCAACAAAAGTATTGCTTATATCTATTTAACTATTAAAAAAATCAGGTAATTCATTAACTCTAGCATAGGGGAATTTATCTATACTTTCTAAATTATAATATCTATTTAAGCCCCCTATCCCAACGCTTTTCAAGCCTTGTAAGTCAATTTGTCCATTATCGTCAACGGCATTATCATCTACAATTAGATGTTGAATAGAACCCACTATCATTATACAATTATTAATTTCTATAGGAATTGACTCTTCAAATTTCATACCCATTTTAAGTCTGCTTTCTTTGACAAATGGAGCTGGAAAATCATTTACATATTCTTCGGTTAAATGGCACTTTTCAAACTCTGACTCCTCTTTTTCAAACTTAGCAGATGTATAGTGAGCATTTGCAACAAATTCAGGGTGAACCTGATTAACAGTAAAGCAGTTTGAATACATAATATTCTCAAAAGTATCTCTCCTTACCTCATGACGAGGTCGCATAATGAATCCTAATAAAGCTGGATTACTACCTAAGTGCACTAATGAACTGAATATAGCTAAATTAGAATTTCCACTTTCAGAAATAGTGCCAATCAAGTTAGCAGGCTTTACTCCTGTTACAGAATTGATAAGGTTAAGCCGTTTAACTCGAGGTGTATTTTGAATATCTTCTTTCGTATAATGCATATTAAAGTATAATTCGGTTTTTCACTAAATCTTGAAATGATAACACATTATTTTCGGTAAACGTTTTAAATCCAGTAACATTAAAAAAGAAAATAGCATGATCGCCATGATGACGAACCTCAGAATCCTTTTCTAATTCTAGAATAGCTGATATACCTTTAAGCACCTTATAATCCTTCCAGTTTTCTAAAAGATTATACGAACTGAGATAGCGTTCTTTATCAAATAGCCGACCACTTACTTTGCCTAGCTTCCTGATTACTTTCAAATTATCAGAACTCAGTAATTGTAAAACAACTTTTGACGATTTTTCAAGATTTTTATAAGTCTTTGAAGTGTAGTCAATAGCTATTGAATACATCTTTGGCTTCATACTTACTGCCGAAACATAGGTGCAAATATTCATATTCAACTTACCATTAGGGTCAAATGTGAGTAGACTATAAACCGGAGGGCTTACAATATTCCAAGGTCGTTTCATGCTCTAATTGTTAAATTTTTTATCCATTACTCTAAATCGATAATCAAATATGGATTCGAGCTGTCTTTTGATTAATAAAGAATTGGCAATGACACCTAAAATTCCAAAAGGCGGTATATAGGTTACAATATCGGTCATCATTACTCCACCATCCTGCTCCTCAAAAAAATGTTGGTGATGCCACATGGAATATGGACCCATTCGCTGTTCATCAACAAAAAAGTGCTTGTCCTTAACCTGTGTAATTTCTGTTACCCAATTCATTTTGATATTCAATAAAGGGGATACTTTGTATGAAATAATCATTCCAGGATACATCTTTTCAGATAAATCTTCAGAAGTTATTTCGAACAACATATAATCAGGGGTAATTTCTTTTAAATTCTTTGGCGAAGAAGCAAAATCCCAGATAGTATCTAAATCTGTTTTTAAAAACTGTTTCTTTATAAGTTGAAAATGAGCCATATTAATTCGACTATTTAAATAATTACACTTAGTTTTGTATAATTATAAATCTATATTGTTATACAAATATACAATTATGCTATTTAAAACAAGTCGAAATCAAAGAAAAGTTGCTGAAAAATTAGCAGAAATCAGCGGAAAGTCTTACACTATTTTTGAGATGATTAAAAAGGACATATATGGCTCTCCGAAATACAAGATTATAACAATGTCAAAAAATAAATTTGATTTGAATTTTGAAAAGGATGAGGAGTTAATTTACTGCACCATAGAATTGAGAAAAAAAGGACTTGCTCTTTACTTCAGACATAGAAATGAAGAATACATATCGGCTTCAAGATTTAACCAGTTTAGCTTCTTAAATAATGACGGTATATTTGAAATACAAATGAATTCTATTCAGTTAAAATTAAAAATAGCTGATAGAAAGAGGCACAAAAAGTTCCTTCAAAGGCTGATGAAATGCCGATCAGATATTAGCTAATTATATCAACAAAATCATCCAAATTATCAATCAAATTGATATCGTGATCTTTTGTTAGGAAATCAATATCAAGACCATTAACAACAAGATAATGTTTTGATTTTGGGAATGTTTTGTTTAAATAATTAATAGTGAAATCTAAATTACTTTTTGATGTATTAGATACTGAAAAGAATAAAACATTATCAATTTTTTTCTTCTCAGAAACATGAGCCAAGGAGCCAAATGGAACATTTGAACCTAAATAAATAACATCAAAACTATTATTGATTAATAAAAACTTAGCGAAGATTAAGCCAATCTCATGAAATTCATTTTCAGGAAGAAATAGAAGCCAATTTTCTTTATCAGTCACATTTAGAGAGGCTAAATCAGCAGCAGCACAAATCTTCTGCTTTACTAATTCCGAAAGGAAATGTTCCTGTGAAGGAGCTATTCGATTGGTTAACCAAAAGATTCCAATTTTAGAAAAGGCTACTAATAATACATTCTTGTAAAACTCGAGAACGCCAAGCTCCCTAGCACCACTTTCATAGGTTAAGTGAAAGAGTTTAGAATCAAAGTCAAGAGCTGATTGAATCAGCTTGGCTATATAATATGATGCTTTGGAGCTGTCGTTTGATTGGTTTTTAATCTCATCAACTTTCTCACAAATTTCATCATGAGTCATTTTTGAGATAGTAGAAATCTTGTAGCCGTTTTCAATTAAATAATTACTATTAAGAGCACGTACCAATAGGTCATCAGTATAATACCGAATTTTAGTATCGGTTCTCTCGGCTTTTAAAAAGCCATATCTATTTTCCCAGGTTCTTAGAACAAATTTTGTTATGCCAGTAATCTGAGAAAACTGGTCTATACTATATTTGGTCATTGATTATGTATTTACCATTAGGAAATTTTTCGAACCAAAAATCAAGACTACTCATCGTCTTTAAATTTATACGCATTTTATCAGTATAAAAAACGATTTTCGGCGTTCTATTTTTGATTTCTTCTATTGAAATTTTCTTTTTTTTCTTTCTTGGCATATTACCAAATTTAAAATTTTTGTAGCACTATAGCAACAAATTCTTATGCAAATATACACTTTTGTATAAGAGTTTTGAGTTTTTTTTATACAAATTTAAAAAAACCGACTGATTTTGTATATATATTTGTACCCAACAATAACTTAACTAACAAATATTTATTATGAAAAAATTATTATTGACTTTAACTCTAATTGCATCATTTTGCATGGGAGCATTTTCTGATAATCATACAGTTTATGCAGGCATGTTTTTCTACAACCCAGCTGAATTAACCATTGAAATTGGCGATACAGTTACTTGGATTAATGATGGAGGTATGCATGATGTTAACGCAAATATTGATTCACAAACAGGTGAAAGCTTCAACAATCCTGAAAGCTTTCAATCAAGTGTTATTACTGGAATGGGTGATGTTATCTACACGCACGTTTTTAGTATTGATGGAACTTACAATTATGATTGTTCTGTTCCGGGTCATGCTGCACAAGGCATGGTTGGGCAAATTAATGTTGAATTACCTTCTATTATGGATATCGTAGCTAACTCTGATGCTCACAATACTTTAGAAGCAGCAATTAATGCGGCAGGACTAAACGAAACATTAGATACTGGCGGTCCATTTACATTATTTGCACCAACAGATGAGGCTTTCGCA
>JADHMQ010000017.1 GCA_016779935.1 Flavobacteriales bacterium | reverse complement strand
GATACGCAATATTCACATTTGATTGCAGCTGAAACTGCAATAGCAGCTAATCTTGCTTCTTTTGGAGCAATTGGGCTTTTTTCAGTAAATAAAGAGTTAAAAACAGTAAAATACTCTGCAGCTTCTTGCGCCATGTATTTTGGATACATTTCATTAAATGGACTTTTTTTTAGTAGCTCGTTGTAACTTTCATCATTGGTTTGAGCGTTTAAAAATAATGATGAGGACAATAATAGTAGTGTTAAATATTTCATAATTGTAAATTTAAATTTTGTGTAATAATAAATAAAAAAAGCGGAACGCTGTCTCAAATAGAGATGGATTCCGCTTTGGTGGAATTAAGCATGTTAATGTCTAACTTTTCTAAGTTAACGTAAACTATTTGATTTTAGAAGACATTCTAACTAAAACTATGATAGGAAGTATGGCTAAAACAGCGTGCATTATCATTGGATAAATTCTCATGCTTTCTGTAATTCCTTCTGGCATGTTTGGATCAAGTTTTACTAGAAAAACAGCTAAAACATTAATTACAAACAATGAAGATAATGTTCTTAACATAAAGGATTTTACTAAAGGCATAGCCTCACTATTTATTTTATAATCAGCAATATTTTTTCTTGCTGGAAATGAGATAATACCTAATACACTAAACAATGCCAATGAAGTTATAGTAAGATAGGGATCATCACTAAAGTTCGGAATAAGTGAGGTCAACGCTAAAATTGAAAATAGAAAGTACCCTAGCATAAAATAAAACCTTTTAAGCTTAATCGTTCCATAAATACTAATGCATGAAATAATGATTGCGACAATTAAAATTTCCATAAAATTTTGTTTGGTTAATAAAAATACAATGTAATAAAAAAAAACGGAACACAATCTCAAAATGAGATGTATTCCGCTTTGGTGGGCAATGAGGGACTCGAACCCCCGACTTCCTCCTTGTAAGGGAGGCACTCTGAACCAACTGAGTTAATCGCCCAAAATGGTTGGCAAATATAATTGATTTTATATCAATCACAAATTTTCATTTCAAAAGTATGTTATAAAATTTCTGCGACAGTAAAAGTGCTGCCCCCTATGAATATCAAATCGGTTTTATTTGCCTTCGATTTAGCAGAAGAAAAGGCATCATTTACAGATGTAAATGCAGTTCCTTTAAGAGAGTGTTTTGAGGCTATTTTTTCGAGTTCATTCTGGTCTAGTGCTCTTGGAATATTTGCTTTGCAAAAATAATAAGTAGCATTTTTAGGTAAAAGAGTTAGAATATCATCAATAGATTTATCACTAACCATACCCAAAACAAAGTGTAACTGTTGGTGAGGGGTTTCTTTAATCTGTTGGATAATCTGCTTAATACTGTCAACATTATGTCCCGTATCGCAAACTACTAGTGGACTGTTGTGGAGTATAGTCCATCTGCCAGTTAAAGATGTGTTTTTTTGAACATTTAAAAAGCCTTCAATAATATTTTTATCTGAAATATTCCAACCTATTTTTGTTAAGGCCTTGATGCTTGTATGAGCTGTTGATATATTTTCACATTGGTATTTTCCAAGTAAATCTGTTTTTAGAGTGCTTGGCTCAGAACTAATCAATGGTGCATTTTTTTCTTGAGCTATTTTAGTGAAAATGGGGAGTGTTTCTTTTTGATTTCTACCAATGACAACTGGAGTGTTTTCTTTGATTATTCCAGCTTTTTCAACAGCTATTTTTTCAATAGTATCTCCAAGTAAATTAGTGTGGTCAAGCCCAATATTTGTAATAATTGATAATTCTGGATTAATGATGTTGGTGCTATCTAATCGCCCTCCTAAACCAGTTTCTATAATTGCTATATCTACTTTTTCCTTTGAGAAATGATAAAATGCCATAGCTACTGTCATTTCAAAAAATGACATACCTATTTCAGCAAACCATTTTTTGTTGGATTTAACAAATTCAATGACTTCAACTTGACTTATCATCCTGCCATTTACTCTGATACGTTCCCTAAAGTCTTTGAGGTGTGGAGAAGTATATAATCCAGTTTTATAGCCTGCTTCTTGATAAACTGAGGCTAACATATGACTGGTTGAGCCTTTTCCGTTTGTGCCAGCTATGTGAACAGATTTAAACGTGTTTTGTGGGTTACCGAGTTTTTGACATGCCAATACAATATTACCAATATCGGCTTTATAAGCCACACTTCCGGTGCGTTGATACATTGGCAATTGTCGAAAAAGCCAATCGATACATTTTTGATAAGTCATTAGTTCAACTTAAAGTTGTATATGATAGTGCCTATTTGAATTTCAGGGGCAGAGCTATTAGCTTCAAAAGTAGTTTTTAGTGCCGCTTCTTTAGCTTTACTATACAGATAAGAGTTTGTGGTTGTAGAGCCTTTTGCACCAGCTGTTGCATTGATGACTTTGCCGTTTCTATTTACTCTAATCGTAACAACTACTTTTCCTTGCTGTTGGGAATCATTATTTGGTTTTATGATTTTCTCAATAGTTCTGCCACCAAGTTTATAGGCTACACCATTTGTACCTATACCGCCACCAACATATGCATTAGATTTTGGGTCGCCGTCTTCACTGCCTTGGTCGCCATTGCCTTCACTTATGCCTTGACTAGTGCTGTTGTTCTGCTTTTTGCCAGGGTATAGGGCTTTAGTATTTACTACGGGTTCAGGTTTTTTTTCCTCAACTTCTTTTACCTTTTCGAGCTTTTTCTTTTCTTTTCTTTTCTCTTTTACTACTACAGGAGTTTCTTCAATTTCTTGAGTGCTTATTTCTTCAACTACAGGATTATTTTCTACCACTTCTTGTGGAGTAATTTCTTCTTCTTCAATGATTTGTTCTGGCTGTTCAGCACCACTCCCAAAATCATCATACCCAAAGTTAATCGTTATTCCTTCTTCGGGTGGTGGCGGGATGCGGTAAGTTAGTCCGAGAAAAACAAAGCAAATCAAAAGGAATAAATGAAATATCACTGTTCCAATTATTGCTTTTCTTTTATTGCTTTTTGCACTGGACATTTACATTTATTTGGGGTTTGTAGCTAATACGACTTTGTACTTATTTCTGTATGCGATGTCCATTACCTTTACAGCAAACTCTATGTCTACCGTTTTATCGGCATGAAGAACTATCGCAGGCTCTACCTCATTAGATAGAAGTTGAATAAGTTGATTTTCTAAGTCTTCGAACGGAACGTTTTTGTCTTCTATATAATATTCTATTTCAGGTGTTATTGATACAGAAACCGTTTGTTTTTCAAGGGTTCTTGCTTTGCTATTGGGTAAGAGCAGCTTCAAAGCATTCGGACTTACTAGGGTTGAGGTAAGCATAAAAAAGATAAGCAATAAGAATACAATATCAGTCATGGATGACATGCTGAAATTCGCACTTACCTTATTTTTACTTCTTAAACTCATTTGTTATTATGTATTAAATCCATAAAATCAGTTGTAGTAGTTTCTAGTAGAAAAACAACCTTTTCAACTTTAGTAACTAAAACATTGTATGCGATGTATGCAATAATACCGACTACTAAACCGGCTACTGTTGTAACCATAGCAGTATAGATTCCTTTTGATAGCATTTCGATATCAATATTTCCTCCAGCACTTGCCATTTCATGAAAGGCAACAATCATTCCAATAACAGTTCCTAAGAACCCAATCATTGGAGCAGCACCAGCAATAGTTGCAAGGTTTGCTAAATTATTTTCGAGCACATAAACTTCCAATTTCCCCTGATTTTCAATAGCTGCAGAAATATCGGTCATGGGCTTATCCATACGGTCAATTCCTTTTTCCAACATTCTAGAAATAGATGTGTCAGTATTTTTGCAAAGGGTTTTTGCTGCTTTTACATCATTATCTTGAATGTAATTTTTGATGCTATTTAAAAAGCTAGCATCTTTTCGGCTTGCCTTCTTTAAGGTTGAATATCGTTCAATAAATAAATAAACAGATATTATTGATAATACACCTAGAGTAATCATTATAATGTTTCCACCAGTACCACCACTTGTTATTAATTCCAGTATTGAAAGTGTTTTTTCTTCCACAATTTCTCCCTCAATAGATGTTTGTGACAGCGTGTCTCCAATGGTATTGATTTGTAAAAGCAATGATTTCATATTTTTCTGTTTTTGTAAAAACGACTTTGTTTAAACACTTATTGCATAAGTATATAGGTAGCTGCTCCGGCAAGATAACCGATTAATGCCAAGAAGCTAATTTTCTTAATGTACCAAATGAAGTCAATTTTGAGAATACCCATAACGGCAACACCAGCAGCAGAACCTATAATAAGAACGCTACCACCAGTTCCAGCACAGTAGGCTAAGAACTCCCAAAATGTACCATCAACGGCAAATACACCAGTTCCAATTTCATACATGCCCATCGCTCCAGCTACAAGCGGGACGTTATCCACTATGGCAGAAAGAAGACCTATAATTATATTAATAACATAGATATCACCATTAAAGGTATTGTCTAGTACAACTGCCATATCGTTTAAATGACCCATACTTTGTAAAGCTGCAACAGCTAATAAAATTCCTAAAAAGAAAAATATAGTAGGAACATCTACTTTCTTCAGAACGCCAATCACTGTTAGATCAGATTTTGCTTCGTGATTTTTGCTTCTATGTAGTAATTCAGTAGTTAGCCACATGACTCCTAAACTCAATAAAATACCAATGTAAGGTGGCAAGTGGGTAATGGTCTTAAAGATAGGTACAAATAATAATCCAGCACCACCTAAAAAGAATATAAATTTTCTTTCAAATGATGTTGTTGGATTGGTAACATGCTCTACAACTTCTGCATTGGATGGCCTAGTAATATCACCTTTTAATTTAAACGTTAAATATATCAGAGGAACAAGCATACAAACTATTGATGGAATAATTACAGAAGTAATAATATTGGCTGCAGTAACCTGACCTCCAATCCATAACATAATAGTAGTAACATCACCAATAGGTGACCATGCACCACCGGCATTGGCTGAAATGATAATCATACCTGCATATAGCCACAAGTCTTTTTTATCTTTTATAAGTTTGGTTAGTAGTGCCGACATTACAATAGCTGTTGTTAAGTTGTCCAATGTCGCGGAAAAGAAGAAAGATAATATACTTAGAATCCACATTAACTTTACCTTGTTAGTAGTTTTGATGCGATCAGTGATAACTGCAAATCCTTGATGAGCATCCACTAGCTCCACAATAGTCATCGCGCCAAGTAGAAAGAATAAGATTTGACCTATTTCAGCAATATTGTGAGAAAGCTCATATAGTACAAAATTCCGTTTGACATAATTTATGTTTTCAGCGATGTAATCACTAGTATAGCCTAAGTCTTTTGTTTGAAAGTAGTTTAAGAAATTAGTGAAGGTGTCGGAGGTGATATCAATTTCAAATAAACCAAGTGCAAAAATTGCCCAACAAAGGGAGCCAGCGATTAGTGCCGAAGCAGATTTGTCAATTTTAAGAGGGTGTTCAAAAGCTATTAGGACGTATCCTATTACAAAAACAACTAACATGGAAAGGTAAATCATTTTATACTAATTTGTTGATTAATTTATTTTTGCAAATATACTGTTGTAGATGGAAAAGCAAACTCACAATCGTTATTCTTTACGATTTCCATAATTTTAAAGTTAATGTCCTCTTTTACATCTATAAAATCATCCCATTTTGTAGAGCTTACATAGTATAAAACCATGATGTCTAATGAGCTTGCTCCAAACTCTTGAAATTTGACTCTACCTTCTTGGTCAGTTCTGGGGTGTTCGTTAACTAGTGTTTCAATTTCATTAACAACCTTTTTCATTTGGTCAATAGAAGTATCGTAGGTTAAACCAATATAAAACCGAGCTCGTCTAACTTTTCTTTTGCCTAGGTTATCCAATTCGACAGAAATCATATTTTTATTGGGAACGGTAACAATACTTTTGTCAAAAGTGAGAATGCGAGTAGAACGGAAACCTACTTTTTCCACAGTACCTGTAATATTTCCAGTAGAAACCAAATCGCCGACCACGAAAGGTTTATCAAAAAATATGGTGAATGAACCTAACAGATTCTCTAAACTTTCTTTTGAGGCCATAGCAATAGCGATACCCCCTATGCCTACACCCGCAGCTAATGCTGTAACATCAATATCAAATACCCTGCCTAAAAGCACAAAGAATAGAATAATATAAACGGCTATTTTACCAATTTCTATTACGAATGGCACTAATTGATCGTCCATTTTACTCTCAGTATTTTCTGCTTTATTTTTGAAGACTATTCCAAAATAGTCAACTAATCGTAGTCCTATTCTTAGAAATGAAAAGAGGACAACTATTGAAAATCCTTTATGAATGAGCTTTTCTAAATTGAAATTTTCATTGCCGAAAGTCAGTTCCGCTGGAAAACTGATATTTAACGCTCCCAAATAGATAAAGAGAAGAAATAAGGCAAAAGAGATTGGTCTTATTAATAAGTCGTTAAACTTCTCTAGATTAATTGATGCATCTCTATTTAGTAATCGGAAAAGAACATGGCTTAAGTATTTAGATATGAGTTTTTTGAATATTAATCCAAATAAAATAAATCCTAGGAACCACGCATAGCTTTCTATGGAATTACTTAAAAAATGATACTGTGAAAGGTCGTTAAGTGTCATGTTTAGATGAGTTGGTTAAGTGCAATCTCAAAAGATGTTTTGGAAATATTTTTTCGTGTTGAATTTATCTCATGAGATTTTTTTAGTGCGTTCATTATGGTGTTTGATGTATCTTCAAATATAGCTGTGTCTGTCATATCAACATCAGCCTTCATTAAATATGCAAATACTCTTGCCATACCGCAATTTGCAATAAAATCGGGAATCACGCTTAGACGTTCGTCAGTAAATTCACTTATGCTTCCAAAAAATATTTCTTTATCTGCAAAAGGAACGTTAGCTCCACATGAAATTATCTCTAGTCCTCCTTCAATCATTCGTTCTACTTGATTTTGGGTGACTAATCTTGAAGCAGCTGCAGGAATGAATACCTCTGCACCAATATCCCAAATTTTTGAGTTAATCTCATCAAACGACTCCATCTTATTAGAAGATAATTTATTGCCGTTTTTGTTGAGAAATAATTGACGAACTTCTTCGAAAGTAAATCCATCTTCATTGATTAGTCCACCTTCTTGGTCAATAATACCAACGATTTTGCCACCAGATTGTGCTTGGTAAAATGCAGCCGCTGAGCCTACATTTCCCCACCCCTGTATTATGATTCTTTTATTGTTTACACTTTCATTGTGTAATTTGTAAAAGTGTTCAACAGCTTCAGAAACACCATAACCAGTGATCATATCTGCTACGGTATAGTTGTTCTCTGCCTTTGGGGTTAAGGAGGTATTTTTAATGGGTAATAAAACCCCTCTTTGAAGTTGTGAGATTATTTTGCTTTTTTCTTCTGGACTTGGGCTAAAATGGCCATTAAAAACGCCTTCTTGCGGGTGTTCTACTCCTAACTCTTTAGTGATTGGAATAACTTCATGAATTTCATCAACGTTTAAATCGCCTCCAGTACCATAATAGTTTTTTAATATTGGCGTAATAGCAGCATACCATCGTTTTAATACCCCTTCTTTTCTAGGGTCTTTCGGATCAAAATTTATACCGGATTTAGCACCGCCTATCGCTGGGCCAGCCACAGTAAATTTCACTTCCATGGTTTTGGCTAAAGATACCACCTCATATTTGTTAAGGCCTTTTCTCATTCGAGTACCACCGCCTGCGGCACCTCCGCGAAGAGAATTAATGACTACCCAGCCATGAGCTTCTGTCTGGCTATCACTCCACTCAAATACAATTTCAGGATTTTTGTTTTCGTATTGGTCTAATAATTTTTTCATTGAAAGTAAATTTCAGCAAAAGTAATTATTATTAACTAAAATATTTGCCAGTAGTTGAATTCCTTTCAGCCCCAGTAACCGATGCTAAGCAATTAATCTTATTTTCTTTGTGTAAAACGCCTAAAAGGCCAAAAATCATAGCCTCTTTGTATTCAATTAATTTCTTCTCGCCTAAAATAAATTTAGAAGAGGAATGTGACTGTATTTTTTCCATTAAATAAGAATTAAAAGCACCACCGCCAGTTACTAGGCAATTGCCTTTGTTAATGCATTTTCCAATCTGCAAAGCGACATGTTCAACTAGTGTACAAAGCTTATTTTCTATAGAGTCTTTATAAGCATCAACGGTCTTAATGAAATATTGTTCTAACCATTCTTTGCCTAATGATTTTGGGGGCAATTGATAATAGTACTCCAAAGTGTTTAATTCTTCTAAAAGTCGATAATTGATGATGCCATTTTTAGCAATGCCGCCATCCTTGTCAAATGCGTAGCTAAGTTTATTTGCATAGTAGTTTAAAGCAATATTTACAGGGCAAATGTCATAAGCCTTACGCTCTCCATTTTCAGAATATGAGAAATTACTAAATCCGCCTAAATTGAGACAATAGTCGTAATCTTTAAACAAAATTTCATCGCCAACAGGAACGAGGGGTGCACCCTGACCACCTAGCTCTACATCTAGACTTCTAAAATCGCATATCACAGGAATATCTGTTAAATTTCGGATAACTTCTCCATTACCTATCTGAAGTGTGATTCCTTTTTCTGGCTCGTGAAGTACGGTATGTCCGTGAGAACAAATTAAATCAACTTCAAGCGAATTATCATTAACAAAAAGAGCAATTAAATTTGATAAATATGTGGCGTATTTAATGTCAATTTTGTCAATGTAATCTCTTGGCTTGAGATGCAATTCTTTAAGTTCTTTTAACCAATTCTCATCATATGAAAAAGTTTGGCAAACACCCAGTTCATATTGCCATTTTTCATCAAAATTAAAGTTGACGTATGCCAAGTCAACACCATCTAATGAGGTGCCCGACATTAATCCTATTACCCTGTATTTCATATTAGTTAAAAAGACTATTTTTGAAGTCAAATTTAAACTAACTCACTCACATATATGAACTTTTCGCTTACTGAAGAACATAAAATGATTCGCGATGCGGCAAGAGACTTTGCTCAGACAGAACTTTTACCAGGTGTTATTGAAAGAGATGAACATCAGACCTTTCCTGAAGAACAGATTAAAAAGCTTGGAGAATTGGGATTCATGGGTATGATGGTAGATCCAAAATATGGAGGGGCAGGAATGGATACTATTTCGTACGTTCTAGCAATGGAAGAGCTTTCAAAGGTTGATGCTTCGGCTTCTGTAGTAGTATCTGTGAATAATTCATTGGTATGTTGGGGGCTTGAAAAGTACGGTACTGAAGAGCAAAAGCAAAAATACCTTGTGCCTTTAGCAAAAGGTGAAATTATTGGTGCCTTTTGTTTGTCGGAACCAGAAGCTGGTAGTGATGCCACCTCTCAACAAACTACTGCTGTTGATATGGGTGACCATTATTTATTGAATGGCACAAAAAACTGGATTACAAATGGAAATTCGGCATCAGTTTACTTAGTCATTGCACAAACTGATCCTGAAAAAGGGCATAGAGGAATTAACGCCTTGATTGTAGAAAAAGGAATGCCTGGTTTTGAGGTAGGATTAAAAGAAAATAAACTAGGAATTAGAGGTTCAGACACTCACTCTTTACTCTTTACTGACGTTAAAGTGCCAAAAGAGTACAGGATAGGAGAGGATGGTTTTGGATTTAAATTTGCAATGTCCACCCTATCTGGTGGACGTATAGGTATAGCTTCACAAGCTTTAGGCATTGCTTCAGGAGCCTATGAGCTTTCGTTAGAATATTCTAAGCAGCGTAAAGCTTTTGGTAAAGCCATTAACGAACATCAAGCTATTGCATTTAAATTAGCGGATATGGCAACTGAAATTGAAGCAGCACGTTTGTTATGTTTGAAATCAGCGTGGCTGAAAGATAATGGTAAAAGTTTTGATAAAGAAAGTGCTATGGCTAAAGTCTTTGCTTCTGAAGTCGCTATGAAAACAACAACTGAAGCCGTTCAAGTGCATGGTGGTTATGGTTTTGTTAAAGAATACCATGTTGAAAGGTTAATGAGAGACGCTAAAATCACTCAAATTTATGAAGGGACTTCCGAAATTCAACGTATCGTTATTTCGAGGTCAATTCTTAAATAAATGAATTGTTATATATTTAGAGAAAATTAAGTTTCATTATGAAGAAAATAATTGTCATTCTATTGTGTTTAACTGGCTTACTTAGCTTTGGTCAGTCTATTGAGCAAATGCAAAAGTATATGAAGTTTGCACCCTCAAATATGGGCGCTTCAGACGTAAAGCCGTCAGATATTCCAAGTGAAGAAGTATTAAGGCAAATGGGTTTAAGTGAAGAAGAAATCGAGGAAGCAATGAATTACAAATTTCAGAGAGGGCAATACAATCCTAACTTTATAGACTCATCGTCATCAGAAATAAACCAAGTACAGTCTAGAAATTTTTATGAGTCGATGAATAATGATACATTATTTCCATATAACGACTCTATACAATATCCAATAGCTAAGATTTACGGTCAAAATTTCTTCAGAAATAATTCAGTAAATTTTTTCACCAGATCATATGATAATCAAGCACCAGAGAATTATTTACTTGCAGAAGGGGATGAAATTACTATCTCGATTTGGGGCTTGTCAGAACATAACGAAGTCGTTAAAGTAAATGAAAAAGGATATATTTCTACCAAACACGCTGGACGTATCTATGTTGGATCTAAAACTTTGGAATCTGTAAAATCTCTTGTGAAAGACAGAATGAGTTCATTTTTTGATTTAAGAAGATCACAATTTGATTTAACTTTAAATTATTCCAGAGTAATAAGTGTAAATATCGTTGGTGAAGTTTTTAATCCCGGTTCATATTCTATTCCAGCATTAAATACAGCTTTCAATGCGTTAATTGCTGCTGGAGGACCTAATCAAATAGGTTCAGTAAGAAATATTTATCTAATGCGTGATGGCAAAACTGTAGACTCTTTGGACGTTTACAAGTTTTTATTTGATGCTGACTATTCGCAAGACCTCTTTATGCAAAACAATGACTATCTGTATGTACCATCAGCCCAAAACGTTGTTGAATTAATGGGAGAAGTGAATAAACCCTACACCTATGAAGTTAAAGAAGGGGATAAATTAATTGACCTCATAAAATATGCTGGAGGCTTTACTAAGTTAGCTTACAAAAACGGAATTGCTGTTAATAGAATTGATGGTAACTCAATCAAAACGATTACTGTCGATGAAGTAGGCTCAAATAATTTGTCATTAAAAAATGGTGACGAAATAATGGTAAATAGTATTCAGGGAATACCGTCTGATTTTGTCTACATTCATTCATCAACTGGAGTAAGTGGTGAATACCAGTTTTCTAGTGGAGAAAAAATATACGACATGCTTTTAAAATCAAATTCTCTTTCTGATGATTTGTTTTTAGAGTCAGCATATTTAGTAAGGACTTCATCTGATGATTATTCTAAAGAGTATTTGATACTTGATATGTCTGGAATAGTTGAAAATCCAAATTCAAATTCAAATATTGCTGTTGAAGAATATGATGAAATATTCTTCCTTTCTAAAAGAGATTACATAGATGAATTTGAAGTGTCAATTACTGGTGGAGTGAGATTGCCAAATACATTTTCCTTTGGAGAAGGACTAAATTTATCAGACTTAATACTTATGTCTGGAGGTTTAGTACAAGAGTCAGCGGGTGCTAAAATTGACATTTCAAGGATTGCTGATTATGATGCAGAGACTAATATTTTAAAAGCTAAAAGAACACTTGTTCGTTCATTTAAAATTTCAAGCGATGGTACTATCGATGAAGAGGCTGCAAATTTTAAGTTAGAACCATATGACCAAGTAGCGGTTAGGATTAACCCTGAATATGAGCCAGTAAGAACAGTTGTTATAACTGGAGAGGTGATGTACCCAGGAGTTTATTCTTTGAAATCAAAAGATGAAACTATTGTTGATTTAATCCTTAGAGCAGGAGGCATAAAAAATACAGGTGATGCAGACGCCGTTAAAATGTACCGAATGATGGAAATTGAAGAAAAGCCTGATAATGAAATTGATTTTTATGATAATGATGAAGAAATTGTTAATGGCTTCTTTTCAGAAGGTGAGTTTGTTCAGATAGTTCCAGTAAATGAAGATGATGATAAGCCAGTAAACAAAATTGACAAGAAATATATGAGTAAATACACGCCAGTTCATATTAACCTTGACAAGGGAATGAAGTACAGAAAATCAAAATACAATATAGTTTTACATGATTTGGATAGCATTAACATTCCTCAAACACAAGATTTAATTTCTATTACTGGTGCACTTTCAAATTTTGAAGAAACATCTATTTCTGTTCCATTTATGGAAAGAAGGGCAAACTTTTACATCAATAATTTTGCTGGTGGCTTTTCTAAACATAACATAAAATCGAATACATTAGTTATTTCACCTTCAGGGTCAGTAAAAAAAGCAAAAGACTTTGGGTTATTTGTTTTATACCCAAGAGTAGAAAAAGGGTCTGTGATTAAAGTTACTGAAGATGTGAAAATTAAAAGACAAAAACCAGAGCCAGTTGATTGGACAAGAATTCTAGAGGGTACAATTACCAAGATATCAGCAATAACATCTTTATATATTCTATATTTATCTAGACAACAATAAATTCAATGGAAGAAAAGATTGACGAAATACGATTAAAAGACGTTATTCTAAAAGTGCTTTACTTTAAGGATGTAATGAAAATAAACATAGTAATTATTCTAGCTTTTTCTTTACTCTTTGGTATTCTTGGTGTAACATATTCTATTTTTAAAGCCGTTTCGTATGACGCAGACCTTACCTTTGTTGTTGATGATAATCAGGATTCTCCCACTGGTCTGGGTGCTGTTTCAGGATTAGCAAGTCAGTTTGGTTTTAACATTGGCGGCTCATCCAATGGAACTTTTAGTCAAGTTAATATTCAAGAGTTATTAATTTCCAAAAGAGTTGTTCATCAAGCGATTTTACAAAATGTAACAATTGATGATAAGGATGATTTATTAATCAATCATTTCTTAGAAATTAATGATTACAGAAAAACATGGATTGATGATATGTTAGAGTTTAAATTTCCTGCAAACACTTCTGACTTTTCATTTAAGCATGATAGTATTATGGTAATTGTATATTCTGATTTGACTAAAAATTATATTTCAACCCATTTAGAGGAGGAAAGCAGTATTTTTAAAATAACTTGTTCTTCAAAAAATGAGCAGTTTGCCAAGCTATTGGTAGAGTCTCTCGTTAAAAAACTAGAAGAATATTATACTAAATTTCAGACTGCAAAATCCGAAAGCACATTATCTATGCTTTCATTTAGAGCGGATTCAGTTCTTGTTGAGTTAAGAGATGCTGAATATAGATATGCTTCACATAAAGACTCTAATTTTGGCGTTCAAAGAGCAAAGGGTTTACTAGATGAGATACGATTAAAACGTGATGTTGAGATTTTAAACATTATGTATGGTGAAATAGTCAAAAACTTAGAACTTTCTAAATTTACCTTGATGAATAATAAGCCATTATTGAATATTATTGATACACCTAACCTTCCACTAGTACAAAATAAACTTTCGAAAGTAAAAGCCTTTATTCTTTTTTCAATTTTAGGTGGTTTCATAATTTGTCTGTACCTGATATTCAGACAAATAGTTAGAGATGAGTTACAGTAAGTCTTTGATTTCTTCTAGTTTTACACCCCTTGAACCTTTAAGCAAAACAAAATAATCTTTGTAATAGTGTTGTTGAAGCCATTTTTTAGCCTCATCCACATCCTCAAAATGTGGGAAAGAATGCGAGCATTTTCCAAATTCTGCGCCAATAAGTATAGCTTCTGATTGAGTGTTCTTTAAATCATCAATTATTTTCTGATGTTCAAGTATAGAAGCGTCACCAAGTTCCAGCATATCCCCTAATATAAATAGCTTATTATCGCTATTAATGGAATAGAAAGATTGTATTGCCTTAATCATGCTAGTTGGATTAGCATTATAATAATCTATAATTAACGAATTTCCTTTTGTTGTTTTCTCTAACTGTGACCGATTGTTATTGGGAGTATAATTCTCAATAGCAGTTTTAATATCTTCCAAAGAAACACCAAAGTAATTACCAATAGAGATTGCAGCCTGTATATTCGTACAATTGTAACTACCTATTAATTTAGAGGTAATAACTTTATTAGAGTGTAAAACTGAGGCAAATGGACTGCCATCTTTATTTTCTTGAACAAAGTATTCAACTTTTTTGATGCCTTTTGAAATTTCCTGAAGTAACTTATCATCTCTATTAATAAAGATAGTGCCTGATTGTGTTTTTATGAAGTCGTAAAGTTCTTTTTTAGTTTTGGTAACTCCTTCCACACTTCCAAAGCCTTCGAGGTGAGCCTTGCCAATATTAGTAATAATACCATAGTTGACATTAGCAATTTCGGAAAGTGCTTTGATTTCGTTTTGGTGATTAGCACCCATCTCAACTATTAAAAACTCTGTATCTAAATCAGCACTTAAAATAGTTAATGGTACGCCTATGTGATTATTTAAATTTCCTTTAGTACAAACGATGTTAAATTTCTTTTCTAATACAGCATTAATAATCTCTTTAGTGGTTGTTTTTCCATTTGTTCCTGTAATTCCCAATACAGGACAATTAAGTTTATTTCGGTGAAAATTAGCTAAACTCTGCAAACAATTCAATACATCTTCAACAAGTATATAATTGGAGTCTAAGACGAATTCCTCTTCATCTACTATTGCAATTCTGGCGCCTTTATCAAGAGCTTCTTTTGCAAACTTGTTGCCATTAAAATTAGCTCCTTTTAGCGCGAAAAACATAGAGTTAGGAATTATTTTTCTAGTATCAGTTGAAATACCTGATGACGCTAAAAATAAATTATGCAGTTGGTCTAATTCCATATTATAAAAAAACCCCAATAAAACATTGGGGTTTAATTAAGCTTTAAATTAATTATTTTCTATCGTAGTAGCCGTTGGCTTTGTTCCAATCAACAGGCTTACGTTGGTTTTCTTTAAGATTACTTGTTGGAGGTCCTAGTCTATCCATAGCACATCTAAACCCAATGTAGCTAGTAGATTGCTTTTGATCTAAAAATCGTCTTGTTCCTGGAATCATCCAATACGCTCTGTCTTTATAAGAACCCCCTTTATATACTCTTGTTTGGTCAGAAATTAGTGAAGTTTTGTTTAACTCATACACTTGGTTAGTGGTGTTATCACCATAATCTTGTAACCAATCTTGAGCAGGAGAATTTACTTTTGAATCATAGTCTCCATCTAAATAATTGATATTATCAGATTTACTATAGTTTCTTCTATTAATATTCTCTTCAATGGTTTCAGCTCTCTTGATGATGTTTCCTAAACTATCCTTTTCAACGATAAACCTATCTTCGTCTCTTTCCCATGTTTCGAAAACATTACCTCTGTAAGGGTTCATGTCAGTAGAATTAGGGTCAACTAATGGACGGTATATGTCCATTACCCATTCTGATACATTCCCAGCCATGTTGTAAAGTCCGTATTCATTAGGCCAGTAGCTAATTACAGGGGCAGTTTTGTCAGCATTATCATTTAGTTTCCCAGATGTACCCATATTGTCACCTCTTCCTCTTTTGAAGTTAGCTACAATTTCTCCTTTATTTCTTTTTGATGGATTTCTTACTCCATCACCATTCCAAGGGTAAATTTTTCTTTCACCAACATTTTCATCTTCAGTATTTCCAACTAAAGCAAGAGCAGCAAACTCCCATTCTGCTTCAGTAGGCAAACGGAAGCTAGGTAATAAAACACCATCAGATTCTTGAATACCTCTTACAGCATTTTTATCTCTACCGGCTTTTTTATCGTAAAAGTGAACGCCAAGTTTCAGATTTGGCAATTGTCTTCTAATTCTTCCTTCGTATTGTCCCATGATATAAGCGTCAGTTTTGAAAACATTTTCATCAACTTGCTCTGGATCTTCCCATAAATAACCATTGTCGATTAAGATTCTTTCATTAACTCTGTCAGTTCTCCAAGCACAGTAGTCCATTGCTTGTTCCCAATTAACACCAACAACAGGGTATTGATTGAATGCTGGGTGACGTAAGTAGCTTCGTACATATGGTTCGTTGTAAGATAATTTATCTCTCCAAACGTTAGTGTCAGGAAGTGCTTTCCAATACACTTCAGGGTAAGAGCCATTATCGTAGTTTGAGCCATAAACTCTTTCTATCCAAAATAAATATTCTAAATAGTCAACATTTCTAACCTCAGTCTCATCCATGTAGAATGAAGAAACAGTAACTGTCTTTGGAACATTATTCCAATCGTATTGAACATCTTGTTCGACACGTCCCATAGTGAAAGAACCACCTTCAACAAATACCATTCCAGATGGCGTGATTTGTTCAGTATAATTTGAAGACACTTCAAACCCACCGTGTTTTGGGTCGTTATAGTTCCAGCCAGTAGTTTTGGATTTTTCTTTACTACACCCAAAGAATACTGCTAGAGAAAGAATAAGTAAAAATTGATTTTTCATAATTTAAATGGTTTTCTGAAACTTTATTAACTAAAAATTAGGACAATTTATTGTTTCAAACGATTTGCCTTTGAATCGGCAAGGTAGTTTGTATGCAAACGATAATTCGTGTGCGCCCTGAGTATTACTATTGTTAAGATCTGAGATAGTAACATCGTAGCTATATCCAAATTTCCACGTGCTTTGTTCTATTCCTAGTAGGATGATAAATGCATCGAAATTTTCAGCACTTTGTCTTAGCCAAAGACCTCCAACGATTGGACCTTTTAGGACATACATACCGTAATTAAGTTGCATGAAATCTTGCTGTTTTTGAAATAGAATATTTGGTGATATTAAAGCTGCATTTTTTGGCCTAGCACCAGAAGTTGTTCTATATGTTCCAAATCTATTCAAAGGGAATGACGCACCAATATTACCAGTAATCTTCATAGGTAAACGACTTTCACCAATAAACCCTTGGTCTGGACGAGTGATGTGGTGAGCAGCAAAGCCGAAGTAATAGTCGAATTGGTTATTAGCATTACCAAATCCCATAAATCCAGCTGCAAAGTCTGTAAAGCCTTTGTTGCTTGCGTAATTAACGATGTCTTCATTAGTTGGATAGATGAAACCTTGTACAGGATCAATCATATCGCCAAAGGTTAAACTGCCCCAGTCAATTCCTAATTGTCGGTAGGCCGCTTCAAAACCAGCATTAATATTTAATTTCTTATTTATCTGAAGTCTGTAAGCATAGCTAGCACTTATATGAGTAGTATTTAAGTTGCCTGCACCAGCATAATCTTTAGCAATTGCAAAACCTAAACCACCACCAAGTTTTTGAACATACTGGTCGTATGATGCACTGTATGTAACATATGTTTTGCCAATACCAGGCCACTGATTTCTGTGGTTTAGACTTAATCTAGGGCATATGTTTGTTCCTGCCATTGCAGGGTTAAGGTAGAGTGGGTTTGCAAAGAATTGACTGAAAGCAGGGTCTTGAGCCTTAGCATCATTATATATGCCAGCTAACAGGGAAAAACTTAACAGAAATATTATTTTCTTCATTCGACTATGTAAATAGTTACTAGCTAACAAAAATATAAAAATATTCTTACCAACTTTCATCTAATACAAGATTAAATAATAATAAGTTATAAAAATACGTTTGATGGATAAATTAATTTGAACGATATGTGTGAGATGTTTTTCAATTTAGTAGTAAATTTGAACTTCACTATGGCAATATGAGACTAATATATTTTTTTGTCTTAATTCTTTTTTCTACAACCCTTTTAGGTCAAGGTTCTAATTACCTTTTTCTAGATTGGAATGTGGTAGATGATGTGCCTGTAGTTAATAATTCAGATTCTTATTTTTTGGAGTTTGACCAATCGTTTGAGAGTAACTCAACAGACTTTAAAATTGAAGTTAAAGAAGCTGTCTTTGTTGACTGTAATGAGTTAGAGATTGATTTCATAAAGGATATGAGTTTGTCGTCAAATGTGACTTTAACTCATAGTTTTGGTCTAGAACAAAAAAAACTAAGAGTTAAAGGCTCAATATTTCCGTTTGTATTAAGAGGGGAGAAGTATCAAAAAATGGTTTTTTGTGAGCTTTCCGTAACATTCAACACTTTAGCGCAAACGAGGAATTCACTTGCTTCTGCAGAAAATTCGGTTCTTTCTTCTGGAGATTGGTTTAAAATCTCCGTTACTGAAAATGGAATTTATCGGTTGACTTATCAAAACCTAGTTGACTTGGGTATAGATGTAGAATCGATTAATCCAGCCAATATAAGATTATATGGTAGACCTGGAGGAATGCTGCCGGTTTTAAATTCTGAACCACGAATTGACGACCTTGAAGAATTGTCAATACAAGTGTTTGGGCAAAATGATGGCTCTTTTGATGAAAACGATTTTGTTATTTTCTATGGTCAGTCTCCAAATCAATGGCAAGAAAATTCAGGAAAATTTAGCCGTGAAATACATTTGTTTGACGATAAAACTTACTACTTCCTCACAACTGATTTAGGAGTTGGTAAACGCATATCAAATCAAAATTCAGAATCTGGCTTTGATACTGTAATTACCACTTTTGATGATTATCAAATTCATGAAAATGATGAAGTTAACTTTGTTAAATCGGGTAAAACATGGTACGGTGATGTTTTTGATATTGTAAATGACAGAACGTTCAATTTTAATTTTCCAAATAGAATAGGAGTATCAAAGTTAAAATTAGTTTTAGCCGCTAGAGCTAGCTCTCCTTTTAATTCTACTTTTACAATTAGCTCACCTGGAATGACTGAAGAGGTAGTAAGTATTTCTGGTGTATATGGGAGCTACAACTATGCAAATACTAAAACCATTGAAAAAGAAGTAAGTCCTAACTCTGATAATATTCAAGTTCAGCTAAATTTTTCTTCTACCTCTAGTTCAGGAAAAGGATGGATTGACTACATAGAATTAAATACGGAGAGGGAACTAAAAATGAGTGGTAGTCAAATGTCATTCAGGTCTTTAGCTTCAGTAAACCCTCAGAATACAAGTCAATTTGAATTAAGCAATGCTAACTCTTCTTTAACCGTTTGGGACGTTAGCAATCCATTGACCCCTAAAAACCAAAGCCTTTCATTAGTAGGTTCAAAAGCAACTTTTTCTGTAGTAACTGATATATTAAAAGAGTTCATTGCGTTTACAGGTGGTTATAAAAATGTTGAGCTAAATGGTAGAGTTGCTAATCAAAATTTACACGCCATAAGAGATATTGATTACCTTATAGTTACACATCCAAACTTTTGGGTTGAAGCTAATAGGCTAGCCGATTTTCACACTTCCAAAGGTTTGTCAGTAGCAGTCGTTACTCCACAACAAATTTATAATGAGTTTTCTTCAGGAAGCCAAGACGTATCAGCAATCCGTGATTTTGCCCGTATGTTGTACAACAATGATAATCCTTTAAGATACATGTTGTTATTTGGGGACGCTTCCTATGATCCAAAAAACAGAGTAAATGAGAATACTAACTTCATAGTGTCTTATCAGTCCTCAAACTCAACCAATGCACTCTATTCATATGTAAGCGACGATTATTTTGCTCTTTTAGATGAAAGTGAAACTATTTTAAATGATAACCCTCAATTATCCTTTTTGGATATTGGTGTGGGTAGATTTCCTGTTCAAACACTTGAAGAAGCAAGAATTTCTGTAGATAAAGTCATTAACTACAATGTTGAAGAGTCTTTTGGAGATTGGCGAATGAGATTATGTTTCGTTGGAGATGACAACGATGAGGTTGAGACAGTACACACAGCACAAGCGGAGCAATTAGCAGATTATGTTGCTGCTGAGCATCCTAATATGAATGTTGACAAAATTTATTTGGATGCCTATGAGCAAGAAACTTCCACAGGAGGGCAACGGTGTCCAACAGCCAACACTGCCATTTCAAACGCCGTTAATCAAGGTATGTTTTTGGTAAACTACACAGGTCATGGTGGTGAGTTGGGGTGGGCTCATGAGCGTATTCTAGGAATTGAAGATATCAACTCCTGGAATAATGAACATAATTTGCCATTATTCATGACGGCTACTTGTGAGTTTGGAAGATACGATGATCCAGAGCGAGTATCCGCGGCAGAACACATTTTCCTAAAAGAAAAGGCTGGTGCTATTGCTTTATTGACGACTTCTAGAGTAGTATTTACAGATAATAATTTGGATTTAAATGAAGCTTTTCTTGAAAATTTATTTCCTAATAATAATGAATCTGACTTCCCAAGACTTGGCGATGTTCTAATGAGAACCAAAAATAATGTCAACGATATTGAAGACTCAAATCATAGAAACTTTACCTTACTAGGAGATCCCGCTCTAACACTTGCTTATCCAGTCTATGATGTCGTATTAACAGAAGTAATAGATAGCGCAAAAGCTTTAGGGAAGGTAACAGTTACAGGTGAAATACAACATAATGGTGAAAAATTGGATAGTTTTGAAGGTTTTGTTTTTCCAACAGTATTTGATAAACGAACAGATTTTCAAACTTTAGGACAAGACGAATCACCAGTTTTAGTTTTCGATTTACAAAAGAATAAATTGTTCAATGGTAAATCAACGGTTAGCCAAGGTGCATTTTCATTCACATTTATTGTCCCTAAGGATATTAATTATGATTTTGGAAATGGAAAAATCAGCTTGTATGCTAAAGGAACTGTCGATGAAGAAAAACTTGATGCATCTGGATACAGTAATGATATAATAATTGGAGGGACTGCTGAAGGTTTTTCTATTGATAATTTAGGTCCAGAAATAAATCTATTCATCAATGACACTAATTTTGTGAGGGGTGGAGTCACAAATGCTAATCCTAATCTTTACGCTTTGCTTTATGATGAAAATGGTATTAATACTGTTGGAAATGGTATAGGACATGACATGACAGCTATCCTAAATCAGCAATCGTCTAATCCAATCGTATTAAATGATTTTTATGAATATGACATTGACAGCTATCAAAGTGGAGTCATAGAATACCCTTTTTCAAATCTAGAAGAAGGAACACATACATTGACAGTTAAAGTGTGGGATGTATTTAATAACTCATCCGAAAGCACCACAGAGTTTAGGGTTAGTTCAGCAGACAATTTGAGTATTCAAAACTTAATCAATTATCCCAATCCAGTAGTTGACTTTACTTCATTTTACTTTGAACACAATCAATCCGATTTAGATATGAAGGTAAATCTAGTGATAATGGATATCAGCGGAAAGGTTATAAAAATTATTGAAGACAATATTAAGCCTGTTGGCTTTAGATACGGTCCTATAAACTGGGACGGAAAATCTAGAGAGGGAGATAAGTTAAAAAGCGGTATGTATATTTACAATATTGTCGCAACAGCAAGCGATGGAGAAGTTTCTACAAAGTCTGGACGACTCATACTAATCGACTAATATCACCGTTATTAAACTTTATATTTTATATTTGTAACCAACTTTTTATTCATATTCAATGAATCAACTTAAGATTTTTATAGCCATACTTCCTTTAGTGTTCTGCAACAACTTCTCATTCGCACAAAACGATGTAAATGTTGATAATAAGTTTAGACTAAACACTATTACAACTGCAGTACCATTCTTGATAATCAGTCCTGACGCAAAAGCTGGTGGTATGGGTGATGTTGGTGTGGCTTCTAATCCAGACGCAATGTCAATGCATTGGAATCCTGCTAAATACGCTTTTGTAAAAGACGATTTAGGATTTTCGGTATGCTATACGCCCTGGCTTAAAGCACTAGTTCCTGATATTAATTTATCATACTTAACAGCTTATAAAAGATTGAATAAAAATGAAGTGCTGGGATTCTCTTTGAGGTATTTTAGTCTAGGAGAAATAAATTTTACAGATAATAATAATAACCCGCTTGGTTCCTTTAACCCAAATGAGTTTTCTATAGACGGAGCATATTCATTAAAGCTATCAACTAACTTTTCAACTGGTGTTGCGCTTCGTTACGTATACTCTAACTTAACCGGTGGTCAGCAAGTGGGCACTTTAGCCACCAAAGCAGCTCATACAGTTGCAGGCGATTTTTCTGGCTACTACACTAAGCAAATTCGTTTGGCAAGTAAAGATATGATATGGTCAACGGGTATTAATATCTCTAATATTGGAGGTAAAGTATCCTACACTGAAACCATTGATAAAGACTTTATACCAACTAACTTAAGAATAGGATCTGCATTAAGTACAGCCATTGATGAGTTTAATGAAGTATCTTTTGAATTCGATATAAACAAATTACTAGTTCCAACGCCACCTATTTACAATGAAGATAGCGAGATAATCAGCGGACTTGATCCTGATGTATCTGTTATAAGCGGAATCATTCAGTCTTTTTACGATGCCCCTGCAGATGACAAAGAAATAAGAGAGCTTATTTATTCAATGGGTGCAGAATATTGGTACGACAAGCAGTTTGCAATTCGCTCTGGATTCTTTTACGAGCATCCTTCAAAAGGTGACCGTCAGTTTTTTACCCTTGGTGCTGGTGTTCGATATAATGTGTTTGGACTAGATTTCTCATATTTAATACCTTTACAAAGTAGAGATGAGGTTAATGCAGTTAACCCGCTTTCTAACACATTACGATTTGCCTTAACATTTGACTTTAGTGCACTTGATACTGAAGTAGATAATTAGAAGATTTGAATATACGAATAGGATACGGATACGATGTTCACCAATTAAAAGAAGGTGAAGACCTAATTGTTGGAGGTATTCATATTCCTCATTATAAGGGTTCTTTTGGTCATTCAGATGCCGATGTACTTATTCACACTATTTGCGATGCTATATTGGGAGCAGCCAATATGAGAGATATAGGTTTTCACTTCCCAGATACGTCGGCCGATTACAAAGGGATAGACAGTAAACTTTTACTTCGCGATGTGATGGATTTAATTCGAAACAAAGGATACGAAATTATCAATATTGACTCTACCGTCTGTTTAGAAAAACCCAAAGTTAACCCTCATATTCCTCAAATGAAAACGGTCCTTTCTAAATGTATGAATATTGATGAAAATCAGTTGTCTATAAAAGCTACGACCTCAGAGAAAATGGGATTTGTAGGACAAGAAATGGGCGTGTCAGCTCATGCCGTAGCGTTAATAAAGCTGGCTTAAAAGGCATTCAAGGAAAAATAGTGTTCATTACATGAAATCAATTTTAAATAGGAGATAGCTCATTCGAAATATCGAACATTGGTTTTATTCCAAGAGATTTTGTGTTGACAATTTATTTGGTTAAGAAACTTGTCTACAAAGATTATTTATAATCTCAGGATTTATTTTCTGTAAATCTTCAACAAATTTAATTCTGTGTTTTGGAGAAATAATAAGTTCATCAAACTTACCATATGTAATTTCGATTCGATCAAATGAGGCAGCAGGTGAAGAAATGATACTTGATGATTTAGAAACTTTTTTCATTTCTCTAATATTTACAGCTTTATATTTAAAAAACCCGCATTTTATGTGAAGTTTTTCTTTCTCAATCTTGTAGGTGGTATTGAAAAACATATGTAAAATTAATCCGTATAAAATGATCAGAGCTAAAGTCGTGAATAACATATTACTATTAAAACCATAGATAATATAGTTAGGAATTAATGGTCCAAAAAAAACTAAAAATAAAACAATTAATAATGTATATGAGACTTTAGAATAATAGATCATCTGATAATATTAGATGTAAATAAAAAAAAACGGTCACGCTACATGATATCATAACCGTTTTATTGTTTTAGTAGATAACTCTATTGAAATATCGAACATAAGTTTTACACCAAGAGATTTTTTAGAAACAATTTTAATAACAAAGACCATATCAAAAGACAAGAATTTACATCCATTAGTGTGACCTTTATTCTTTATCTCAATCCATTAATATCATATCTGGATACAAAATTCCAAACCAATTCAGATGCGTCCTGACCTTGATAAGTGGCGCTAAACCAAACATGATCCCCTCCTATGAATTTATAATGCTCAACAGAAACAGAGCTGTCTCCTTGGTCATAGACATAATGTTCAATTGACATTCCTCCACTATTGTCATTACTTACAGTTGGAGTTATAATAGTATTGTTAAAATTAATCCAATAGTCTAACGTGCTTTGTACAGAGCTCCAATCACTACTCCCATTATAAGGAAGAACACCATCAGAGGTTCCGTGAAGATGTACTACCGGCATAGGATGACTGGTAGATCCTGTACATTCTAACATTACTCCGGAAACGGATGCTACCGAAGCAATTAAATCACTTTTATAATTCGCAAGTCCATATGCCATCATACCACCATTAGAGTATCCTGCAGCGTAAATTCTCTCCATATCTACATTATACTGAGATGAGATCTCAGTTATCATGGATTCAACAAATCCAAAATCATCAGCATCACTTTTATTGTCTCCTCCTAATGGACAAGCGTTCCAATGAGATAAACCATCCAAACAACTACCTTGAGGATAGATTAAAATAAAAGTGTCAGCTTCTGCCAATGAGCGCATATCTGCTTCTTGCATATAATTACTTGCACTACCACCAAACCCATGAAAATTAAGCATTAGTGGAACAGAAGATGTTCCATCATATGAATTAGGTATGTATAAAACATATTCTCTATTGACACCATCGTGAACTATGGACTGTGCATTATTATTTGAGTAACATTCCTCTGGATTTTTATTATCATCTTCTTTACAACTACTAAGGATCATTAGTAAGATAGTAAATAGTAAAATTGATTTTTTCATCGGATTCTATTTTGTATTTTCTTTAAAACGACTACTTCTTTTTCTTATTGTGAATAAATATAAAAACGGCTACACTTTATAAAAGTATAACCGTTTTATTGTTTTAGTAGCGGGAACTGGATTCATTGCTTCACGTTGTTTCGCAATGGGCCAAAGAGGAGAACAGCCCAACGAAACCCTGCGGTACAAACACCGCTCTATTTTTTCATTTGTTCTCAAGACGATGCAAGCATCACTTGACCCCAAAATAAAAACTCCTTGATTTCTCAAGGAGTTTCTTAGTAGATAACTCATTGGAAATATCGAACATTAGTCTAACATCAAGAGATTTAATTGATACTCATCACATAATGAACCTTATTATGAAAAGTTGCAGAACAGTTGACTGTTTAAAAACCAAAACCCAACTTAAATCCTCCATAAACGCCCAATAAATATTCGGTTTCATCTGGTTGCGGTAGATAAAATGGTATGTATCCGTTATGTGACAGTTGAACAACAAGTGCTGGTCCAAAATCAATACTAAAGTATAATTTTTTTGAACCTAAATAGTTAGTACCAATAGGTAAATAATTTACAATCCTGCTTCCACCAGAACCTTGAATATTAAATGAT
>JADHMQ010000016.1 GCA_016779935.1 Flavobacteriales bacterium | reverse complement strand
ACCTTCTATTATGGATATCGTAGCTAACTCTGATGCTCACAATACTTTAGAAGCAGCAATTAATGCGGCAGGACTAAACGAAACATTAGATACTGGCGGTCCATTTACATTATTTGCACCAACAGATGAGGCTTTCGCAGCGCTACCTGAAGGAACTGTCGATGACTTATTATTAGCTTTGCCTCAACTTACTGAAGTACTTTTACACCACGTGGTAGCAGGCGCTGTTATGGCTGAAGATCTAAATGATGGAGATGTAATACTAACATTAAACAATGACAATGTAACCGTTTCCGTTGATGGCATGACATATATGATTGATATGGCAACCGTTACAGCAGCAAATATAGAGGCTAGTAATGGTGTGGTACATATAATTGATATGGTACTTCTTCCAGTAACTAACGAACAAACTGTGATGAGTATCATTGAAAACTCTCCAATACACACAACCTTAGAAACAGCTATTAATGCTGCAGGCTTAGCTGAAACGCTTTCAGGCGAGGGTACATTTACAGTATTTGCTCCCTCTGACGAAGTATTTGCAGCTCTTCCTGACGGCGCACTAGACCTTATTTTAGCAAACACTGAACTTCTTACTAACCTACTATTAGGTCATGTACACGAAGGTGAGTTATATTCAGCTGATTTAACTGATGGCTTGAACGTAACTATGATGAATGAAGGAGACTTAACTGTATCAAACGATGGCATGACCATCATGATTGACGACGCAACTATTTTCCAAGAGGACTTAGCAGCAACTAATGGGGTGGTACATGTAATTGATACCATTTTACCGACAACAGTAATGGATACAATAACAGTAATGGATATCATTGAAGCATCTCCAGCACATACTACCCTGGAAGCTGCTATTAATGCTGCGGAATTAGATCAAACCCTATCTGGTGAAGGCCCGTTCACAGTATTTGCACCAACAGACGATGCTTTTGATTTACTTCCAGCTGGAACGGTTGAAGGCTTACTCGCTGATATTCCAGCCTTAACAGAGATATTATTACACCATGTTGTAGGTGCTACTGCATTATCTACAGATCTAAATGATGGCGATGTTTTAACAACATTGAATACAACCGAGCTAACTGTTTCAGTAGATGGCGGCACATACATGATTGATATGGCTACAGTAACAGCGGCCAATTTAGAAGCAGATAATGGTGTGGTACACGTTATAGATATGGTATTGATACCAGCAGATCCTACAAGCATTAATGAGTTCAATACTACAGATGTCTACATGTATACCTTAAACTTATTAGGTGAAAAAGTAGATAGAAACACCAAAAGCGAAGTTGTAATTGATATTTACACAAATGGTAAAACCATCAAAAGACTGAACTTAAACAAGTAATTCATATTTAATCTTAATTCAATTGGGAGAGCCTATGCTCTCCCAATTTTTTTCTCAAAAAATGAAACAATTACTAACAAGTATTTTAGCACTTTTTATTATGAATACCGCAACGTCGCAATCCATACATAACATTTCTATCAATACTATTGACGGAAAAGAAATACAGATGAGTGAGTTTAAAGATAAATACATTCTTATAGTAAATGTAGCATCCTATTGTGGCTACACTTCTCAGTATTCTTCTTTGCAGAAACTCCACGATACATACGACAACCTTGTTGTATTAGGAGTACCTTGCAACCAATTTGGCATGCAAGAGCCTGGTTCTGAAAAAGAAATACAAGCGTTCTGTGATAGTAAGTTTAGTATTGACTTCCCCATGACAGAAAAAGTAGATGTTAAAGGAAGTAATCAGCATAGTCTATATAAGTGGTTAACCTCAAAACGAACAAACTCTATGGATGACTATACTGTATCGTGGAACTTCAATAAATTTTTAATTAGCCCAAAAGGCGAACTACTATCCTACTACAAAAGTGGCGTTGATCCTATGGATGACAGTATTACAAATTTGATTAAGTAATGAAAAAAATTGGCTTTCTTCTTTTTACAATAGTATCTTTATATGCACTTTATGCCTTTAATGTGAGCTACAACACAAACTATACCATAATAAGAACAGTTGACTCTGTTGAGATTAGGAAATATACTAAGTCGTATTACGCTAGCTACTACTCTAGAGATAATAGTGATAATTCTAAATTTAGAGTGCTAGCAAATTACATTTTTGGTGGCAACGATAGGCAAGAGCAAATTGGAATGACATCTCCAGTAAATATGCGCATGTCTTCACAAAAAAAAGAAATGCTTTTTTTGATGCCAGATAGGTATGAAATGGAAAGTCTGCCAACTCCAGATAACAACGATATTAAGCTTATTTCTATTGACGAAAGAATTGTAGCCACCATACGTTTTTCAGGCTATGCTAACGACACCAAAGTTCAACGCAAAAAGAATGAATTGATAAGCACCCTTGACAAATATTCTATTGAGTATAAAGATGAGTTTGAGCTGCTTGTTTATGACTCTCCTTACAAAGTGCTGAACAGAAGAAATGAAGTGTTAGTGGTTCTTAAATAATGCCAGAAGGTCCAGAAGTAAAAATAGCATCCACTTATTACAATGAATTTTTTAAAGGTTCAAAGAATATTCAGTTTGAAACTTTAACAGAATACTACGAAACGAAATACTACACTGTATTCGACACCATTAAATCCCATTTAAGCAAGACCTTTCAACCAAGCTACACCATCGGCAAAAACATTTTCATCCCCTTAAAAAACAAACAATCATTTAATTTTCATTTGGGAATGACTGGCGGCTGGAGTGAACAGCTTGTCAAACACTGTCACTTTAGAGTCTATAGCGGTACTAAAGAGTTGTTTTTCAGAGATGTAAGAAAGTTTGGTAAAATGAGGATTCTCACTCAAGAAGAAATTGATAAAAAACATACTATTGAATTCGACCTTCTAAATGAGCAATACGATTTCGACGCTCACTTTACACACCTAAAAACTAAAATTAACCCTAAAAAATCTGTGAGTTCCGCCCTCATGAATCAGTCGTTGTTTCCAGGCGTAGGCAATTACATAAAATCAGAAGCGCTTTATTTTTCTAAGCTTCATCCAGAAAAAAAATGGGGAGAGCTTTCCGACAAAACTATAAAGCAACTCATCCTCAATACACAAAACATTATGCAAGGCAGCTACTCCACTGGCGGAGCAGAATTAAAAGACTTTAAAAACCCTTTTAATGAATCCACCTTTAGTCTACATGTGTATGGAAAAAAGACAGATAGTAAAGGAAATAAAGTAGAAAGTATGCTTACTTCTGACCAAAGAAAAAGCTGGTTTTGTCCAGATATTCAAAAATGAAATATTGTGTCCACTTTATATTTAAAGGCGAAAAAATTCTATTGCTAAAGCGAAAGGATTCAAACCCCTTTTATCCCGGAATTTGGACACCAATTATTGGAAAGCTAAAACAAGAAGAAGATCCTTTTAAAGCCGTTTTAAGAGAAACCATTGAAGAAACACAACTGAAAATAGATACCCCCAACTTTATAAAGCAATGCGAATTTGATAACGATGAGTATTGGTTTTTTCATTCCTCAACTTCAAATAGTATGATAGTATTAAATCACGAAAACATTCAATTTGATTTTTTTGAAAGAAATGAATTGCCCTCAAATTTATGGTCATTCTTTAAGACAATACTTAACGAAATTTAGGAGTCTTACTTTGTAAGTCTCTTGATGATAAGTGGTAAATAAACCAAATCAAAAAACACAGCTACGATAGCACTTATTATAGTAATTATCGAAAGCTGTGAAACCGATTTAAACTCAGAGAACATTATTGGCAACAAGCATATCATCACCACTAAAGTGGTTTTTATAACAGCATTTCCAGTGTTGTTCACCACTAAGTTCAGTGCATCTGCCTTACTCACATTTCGCTTTCTATGATTTGAATAAGCACTGATTACATGTATAGAGTCATCTATAATCAAACCAAAAACAATAGTAAATATAAATGCATTTGATAGGCTAAAATAAAAGCCAAAACTGTATAAAATCCCAACACAAACCACAATGGGAGCTATATTGGGCAGTATGGCAATTATAAAATAGTTGAAATCAAAATTATTGAATAGGAAAAACAATACTCCAATTGAGAATATGGCCAGAAGTAAACCATATATCAACTGCTTTGTTAAGTCATTGCCCAACAAATCGAACAAATAACCAGCCCCTGAATAATTAAATTGAACATCTTGAGGTTCGAAACGATTTTCTAGCTTTTCTAATTTTGCAAGAGTAGCAAGCGAACCCTCATCACCAGTTCTACAAATAAAAAAGTATTGGTCTTTATAATCGTCCATAGCAAAGCCCATTTTATCCAACATCAAACCATTAAAATCAGTATTGGTAAAATCCACAACAAAGCCAAGTGATTTTAGCTCATCTTCAATATCTACTAACACACTTTCGCCCTTTACCTTGTCTTTATCCAAGAAAACTGTAATTGGCTTTATACCGCCAAAGTGAGTATCAAAAAAAGCAGTCTGTTGATAAACTTCAGATTTCTTGTTGATTTCGTCCGTTAAATAATTGTCTATTTTAACATTACTGACGCCATAAAATCCTAGAACAATAAACAGAAACATAAACAAATGGAACACTCTACTTGTCTGACCATTTTTTAAAAATGCAATAAATCGGTTAGTGTTTTTTTCGAAAAAGGGAATAGGTGTTGATTGGTTAAAATTCTTATCTACACTGATGGCGTATACAAGCATAGCAACGAATAAAGTCGTAACAACTCCTATAGAAGTAATTATCCCAAAGCGTAGAATAGGAACGATATCGTTTACTAAAAAAGTCAAGAAACTCATGGCAGTAGTAATGGACGTAAGAGCAACTGCCTTACCAACTGTATTCATTCTTTTCTTAAAAAAAAGGTCAACAGAATGCCCCTTTTTCTCCTGTTTGTTTGTCAAGTGCATAATGTCAGACAAGCATACAATAAACAAAATTGCGGGGGTAATAATCATTACAAGTTCAATACCACCAAAAATAGTTTGAGAAATGCCTAGCGTAATAACTATACTGGCAATTACACTAAATACCGTTAGGGAAACTAACCTTATGTTTTGAGTAATAAACAAGAGGAATAAGAAACATAGAAGGCCACTAATAATGGTAAGAATGATAAATTCCTGAATCACCTTTTTAGAAAAATACAATTCGCTTGGAGAACGTCCACTAATATAGACATCCAACATTTTATCGGTTAGCGTAGTGGCATAAAGGGAATCAATAAAAACTTGGTTGTCCGATTTGCTCAATGCACTTTCATTCTCTACAAGGAAGAGTAATTTTCTGCCATCTTGTGATATAAAATTATTCTGATTTTGAACTATTTTTTGCTTGCTAAGATTGTAAAGAGAATCGTTTTTTAAGTTCAGCTTTCGTTTAGAAATAGGAAACAAACCGGTGTTTATTAACTCCCTATCATTGATAATACTAAAAACTCTCTTGACGTATTTCGATGATTTCAACTCCTTATGAAAAGCATTCACTTCAAGCATCTCTTGATAGCTTAAACTATCTGAAAATGAGACACCAAAAAAGACCAAATTGTTATCATCAAGAACGTTAATATCAATATTAGTAGCTTCTAACTCATTAATAATTCTCTCAGAATCAAAATAAATCTTAGCATCAGATAATTGATACAAACAGAACCCAAATACTAATAATGTAATGGCAAATAAATAGTACTTGAAACACCAAAAGAAGTTGTACATGCTTTACTTCTTTATCGTTGACAAACCACCATCAACATGAAGAACTTGTCCGGTCATCCAAGACGACTTATCAGATAAAAGAAATTCTATCGCATCGGCAATGTTTTTAGGCTGTCCTACTTTTTGTAATGGATGACGTGCATTCATTTGCTCTACTTGAGATTCCGTTCTGAATAGTCTAGTAGACAGTTTAGTTTGCACAACAGAAGGCGCTACACAATTAACCCTAACCTTTGGCGACCATTCTGCAGCTAAAGATCTACATAAACCCTCAATAGCTGACTTACATAATGAAATTGAAGAATGATAAGGCATTCCAACTTGTGCAGCCACAGTACTTATAAATACCAAAGACGAATTTTGAGCCAATTGTTTGTGAAAATGTTTAAGGATTTTAATCAATCCTAATACATTTATTTCATAA
Source organism: Flavobacteriales bacterium (assembly GCA_016779935.1). Lineage (NCBI taxonomy): Bacteria > Pseudomonadati > Bacteroidota > Flavobacteriia > Flavobacteriales > Flavobacteriales bacterium. Next base: position 19,580 of record JADHMQ010000016.1, on the reverse strand, counting down.
TCCGTCTGAAAATCGACCAATTTAAGCCCCGAAAATGGACGAAGATTGATAGAGCCTGGAAAATAAACCAAACCATCTATTTCGCCTTCTATAGAAGGAAAAGAGCTTTCATCTTGCACATTAATCTCGTGCTGATGACTCCCAATTGGATTGGAAGTTAACTCAATGAATTCGTTCTCATTTGACGCATTTTTAACCATGTATTGAGCTATGTCGCTTGATGAACCAATAAGTAATACTTTCATTTTTTATTGCAAACTTAATACTTTTTGTATAATTTTAACCTCTGAAATTTATACAAAATGAAAAAAGTAAGGGTTATTCGCCGCGAACGCTTCAATGCAGCTCACCGATTATTCAATCCAAATTGGACTGATGAAAAGAATGAGCAAGTGTTTGGGAAATGCTCAAATAAAAATTGGCATGGGCACAACTACACTTTATTTGTTACGGTTGAAGGGCAAGTAGATGATGATACTGGTTATGTTATTGACTTAAAAATATTGAGTAACCTCATCAAAGAAAAGATAGTCAATAAGATGGACCACAGAAATTTAAATCTTGAAGTAGATTTTATGAAAGATTGCATCACTACCGCTGAGAATATTGCTGTTAAAATTTATGAACAGCTTGAGGAAGGTATAAAGTCCACAGGCAACCACCTATATAGCGTGAAGCTTTATGAGACTGAAAATAATTATGTAGAATATTATGGATAATTCAAAACAATATAACGGAACTGCTCAAATTATAGACCTCAATCCAGAGTTGAGAAATATTGGCTTTGCCGATGGTGTTAACATCGGAGGAGCTCTCAATGAATCGGAAAAAAAGGCAATGATTGAAAAAGCAGCTATTAAGTTCGGTGAATTTTTAGAAGCCTTAGGCTGCGATTGGCAAAATGACCCCAACTCTAAAGAAACTCCTCAGCGTGTAGCCAAAGCCTATGTCAACGACTTGTGGTCGGGCAGATATAATGCATTTCCAAAAATCACAACCTTTCCTAACTATGAATACGACGGAATTATCTTTGAAGGGAATATTCCTGTTATTTCAATGTGTTCGCACCACCACCAAACTATAATGGGAAAAGCACACATTGCTTACATACCTCAAATTAACCAAGAAATCATTGGTTTAAGCAAGCTTAATAGAATTGTAGAGCACTATGCTAGAAGAGGTGCTATCCAAGAAAACTTAACTGTTCGTATTCACGATGCCATCAACAAAATTGTTGAAAGCAATAAAGGTGTTGCTGTGATGATTGAAGCTTCACACAATTGTGTACAGTGCAGAGGAATTGGCCACCAAGGGACTTCAATGAAAACCTCTAAACTAACAGGTGAGTTTATAGAATCAAATAAAACACGTAACGAATTTTACGAATTCATAAAATCCTAAAATGGGAAAAGTATCAGTCATTGGTAGTGGATTTTCTGGCTTAAGTACAGCCGCCTTTCTTGCAAAAGAAGGGCATGACGTAACTGTCTTTGAAAAAAACAAAGACGTTGGTGGACGTGCTCGACAATTCCAAGCCAAAGGCTACACCTTTGATATGGGTCCAAGTTGGTATTGGATGGCTGATGTGTTTGACAAATTTTTTCATCAATTTGATAAAAAAGCAAGCGACTACTTTGAGTTAATACAACTTGACCCTGGCTTTCAAATCATATTTGAAAACCAAAAAACACTTAAGCTGTCAGCTGATTGGTCTTCCGTCCGTGAGCTCTTTGAAAGTTATGAAAAAGGTTCTTCAAAACATCTAGAAACGTTTATGAAAGAAGCCGAATACAAATACGACTTTGGCATTAACCAATTGGTTTATGAGCCGGGGTTATCTCTAAAGGAAATTTGTAAACCAGAGCTATTTACTAATGTCTTCAAACTACAGGTGTTTACCTCTTACAGAAAGCACGTTGCAAAATATTTTAAGAACCCTCATCTAAAAGCATTACTAGAATTTCCAGTTTTGTTTTTAGGAACGGCTCCCAGCCAAACCCCTGCACTATATAGTCTTATGACCTACTCAGGAATCAAAAAAGGCACTTTCTACCCTATGGGTGGCTTTGGGAAAGTAATAGACGCTTTTAAAGAAATTTGTATTGAACAGGGCGTTACGTTCCAGACAGATGAAGCCGTTGAATCGTTAAATATAGATGGCAAAAACATACAATCTATACAAACAACCAAAGGGGTTTATAACACCGATATTGTAGTAGGCTCTGCCGATTATAATCATGTGGACAACAAACTCTTACCACCAGAATACCGCAATTATAATGATGCCTATTGGGAAAAAAGAACCTTCTCTCCTTCTAGCTTATTATTTTATATTGGTGTAGATAAAAAATTGGATAAACTCATTCATCATAACTTATTCTTCGATGAAGACATCGAGCAACATACTGATGAGATATACAGCGACCCAAAGTGGCCTGAAAAACCATTATTTTATGTCTGCTGCCCCTCAAAATCAGACCCTCATGTTGCCCCAGAAGGCAAAGAAAATATTTTCTTTTTGATGCCTATTGCGCCTGGTCTTGAAGACAATGAGAAAATGAGAGAGCATTATTTCGAAATAATGTTAAAGAGACTTGAAAAATATACAGGTCAATCCATCAAAGAACACATAGAATACAAAAGAAGTTATTGTGTAAACGACTTCGTACAAGACTATAACGCCTACAAAGGGAATGCATACGGTCTTGCCAACACTTTACTTCAAACAGCAAACCTTAAACCTAAAATCATTAACAAGAAAATAAATAATTTGTTCTACACAGGCCAGCTAACCGTACCGGGGCCAGGAGTTCCTCCGTCAATTATTTCCGGTCAAGTAGTAGCTAAACATATTGTAGAATCTAATCTCATGACATTATGAAGCACTTATTCGACTCAGTTTCTGCTAAATGCAGTAAGATGACAACTATCGCTTACAGCACCAGCTTTAGCTTTGGCATCAAAGCTTTAGACAAGAAGCTACACGCACCTATCTATGGTATATACGGATTCGTTCGTTTTGCAGATGAAATAGTTGACACTTTTCACGATTACGACAAATACCATTTATTTAACAAGTTTAGAGAAGATACCATTGAGGCTATTGAATCAAAAATTAGCCTAAATCCTATTCTTAACAGTTTTCAGAAAGTAGTGAATGACTACCAAATTGAATGGAACCTCATCAATACGTTTTTAGACAGTATGGAAATGGATCTTGACGAAGAACAAAGTTATGACACCGATAAGTACAACAAGTATATCTTAGGCTCTGCCGAGGTGGTTGGACTAATGTGTCTAAAGGTTTTTGTAGATGGCGACGAAGAAAAATATGAAAGCTTAAAGCCTGCGGCTATGAGCTTAGGGTCAGCTTTTCAGAAGGTAAACTTTTTAAGAGACGCCAACAGTGACTTCTCCTACTTAGGAAGGACCTACTTTCCTGGAGTAAATATGATTGAATTTTCTGAGGAGGATAAACTCAAAATTGAAAGCGATATTGAAGAAGATTTTGATGACGCTTTGGAGGGTATCAAGAATTTACCATTCAGCTCAAGAGGTGGAGTATACTTGGCGTATATTTATTACTATAACCTCTTCAGAAAAATTAAATCTTTACCTTCTTCAAGGGTAATGGAAGAGCGCATACGCATTCCAAATACAGATAAGTTAGCACTTTTCGTTCAGTCTATGGTCAAAAACCAACTTAACCTCATATGAGAATATTATTGATTTTCATATTATCACTAAACCTTCAGTTTGTTCATGCAAGTGATTATAACTACGATGAACTACGTAGTCTATACATTTACGCTTCAAATGATGAAGTAGAATGTCAAAAGCTACTCAAACTTACCGAAGGAAGTGTATTAGAAGAAGATATAATAGCATATTCTTATCATGGCGTTTCAAAAATGCTTAACAGTAAATTTTCACTTAACCCATTTTTTAAATTTTCAGAATTCAACACTGGAAAAGATATGCTTGAAGAAGCCATCAGCTTAGAACCTAACAATCTTGAGTTGCGTTTTCTGAGGTATTGTGTACAAATAAATACGCCTAAGTTCCTAAACTATAAAGCGAATTTAGATGCTGACAGCCTATTTATTTCTAATCAATTAGAATCAAATGTTGAATTGAAATCATTTATTAACCCAATCTTTAATGCACTGTAATTATGGAAGAGCAAGTCATTCTTGTCGATACTAAAGACAACCCAATAGGAAAGATGAATAAGCTAGAAGCTCATCAAAAAGGCCTTTTACATAGAGCCATATCTATTTTTATATTCAATTCAAATGGAGAAATGCTCATCCAAAAAAGAGCCCTACACAAATACCATACACCCGGATTGTGGAGTAATAGTGCATGCAGCCACCCAAGAGCAAATGAATTCACAAAACAGGCTGCTGAACGCCGACTAAAAGAAGAAATGGGAATTACTTGTGATTTATATTTTTCATTTAGTTTCTTATACAAAGCGAATTTTGAAAACGGACTTGTTGAAAATGAACTAGACCATGTTTTTATCGGATTTTCTGATGATAAACCAATGTTTAATCCCTCTGAGGTCTGTGATTACAGATATATTTATTCTGAGCAGCTTTTAAGAGAAATCGAAAGTTCTCCAGAACAATTTACACCTTGGTTCAAAATATGTTTAAATAAAGTATTAGAAAGCCATTATTACCTTCAAAAAAATGCACTAATTGCTTAATTTTGCACTATGAGTTTGATAACAGCTTTTCTGGTAATTTTCGCGACATTTTGGACGATGGAGTTTGTCGCTTGGGCTACACACAAATACGTTATGCATGGCTTTTTGTGGAGTCTACATAAAGATCATCATCAAGTTGATAAGACCAAAATATTTGAAAATAACGATGCTTTCTTTTTGATTTTCGCCATCCCTGGCTCTACATTAATAATGTTTGGAGCGCCTCTATTTTTCCATATAGGAATTGGAATTACGCTATACGGATTTGCTTATTTCTTTATTCATGAAGTGTTTATACATCAGAGAATAAAAATGTTTCGCAATACCAAGTCCAACTACCTAAAAGCCATAAGGCGAGCCCATAAAATCCATCATAAAAATTTAAATAAAGAAGATGGGACGTGTTTTGGAATGCTTATAGTCCCTTTTAAGTATTTAAAACTTAGCTAGTTTTTCGTTAGCAAAAGATTCTTTAGCAAGACCAGAACCATGCAAACTATTGATAGATGCATCAATATTCCTGATACCATTATAACATATTTCACCCAAGTTATACCGTGCCACATCATCCACAAGCCACCAAAGGTTACTATCAAGGAAAGTGTGGGCTCAATCATCAGAACAGATTTGAAAAATGCAGGTAAAGTAGTGAAGTACACCATTAGAGAAAGGACAACAAACAATAAAGAAAGGGTAATCACATGGCTGTGAATTATTCCATGTAGCTCACGCTCAGACATTTTAAAATGTAGCTCATCTGCCTGTTCATCAAATTCATTGCCCAACACATTTTCTTGAATACCCTCTGCTTTAAAGTCAGTCGTATGCTTCAACATATCTAAGCCTGAAAAATAACCAAATGCAAGTGCTAACAGGAAAACCGATAAGGAAAATCTTAATGACTTTGGTAATTGATGAAGTTTGAAATCCATTGTTAACTGTTAAAGTTGGCTACTTTGCCAATTTCTCATTTTTTGAGTCAGTGAATATACGGCCATTTTCATAGACTCAACAGAAATTGTAGCCCCTGAAATAGCTTGCACATCATTTACCTCTCGACTAAGGAACTGTTTTAACCAACGTTTGTTGGCAATTTCTCCACCGTAATTCTCTCTATATGTCAGGACGCGTAGCTTGAGCAACTCCATATCAGATGAATAAATAGCCATAAAATCAAACATGTCATGCTTGCTTGGTGCTTGTTGAATACAAGCATAACCTAATATACTATCAGAGGAGATAAGTTGGTAGTAATTCGAACTGATATCAATAGCTGATTTGCTATATTCTACTTCGAAATAGTGTTCTAGCGTACTTTCTGCTTTGGCTAATGCCTTTTTTGACGGCTGCCATTGACAGTATGCCGAAAATGGCAAGAAACAGAAAAAGAGTATTCCCATCCAAAGGGTAGGAAATACTCTCATCACTTTTACCGATTTTTTAAAACTCTTGTTATAAACCAATTTTTAAAGTATTAGAACCATACGGCAACGCCAAGGTTAAAGTGTTTCGTTTCATCTGTGGACGCCTCATTGCTCTTTAATTGATAATCCGCTTTAAAAGCCGCTCCTTTATTTAGTTTGTATGTAAGGCCGAAGGTCTTATCTGTTCTGTCGTAAGCAAGATTTGCATCAAAACCATCCGTCTCTTCATGAGTGTTGTAGTTTTCATATCGAGCAAATGCAATTAATTCATTTTCTGACTTCCCTTCTAACAGATTATAACCTGCTTCAACATAATATCCCAATAATTTTGAACCTACATCGCTAGACGTTTTAGCATTATACTCCGCTGTATTTTCTAAATCAGCAAACGTATACTGACCTCTAGCCTGGAAAGCACCATTGTTATATCGAGCATCTATGCCCATCATAGTCACCCCTACTTGTGTTGAATCAGCTTCAAAATCAGTTGTCTCAGAATTTCCTTGGTAGAAAGAAGCACCAAAGTTCCAGCCCAGCATCCCGTAGTAAGAGACTCTACCAGCAAAGTCAAAATCAGAAACTATTGCCTCAGCACCTTTCTGACGACCACTTCTAATACCGTTACTTCCTGAGAAGTTAGCATCGCCATTGTCGTATCCTAAAGGACCATTAACTACCATTAGCTGATAATTCAACGATTGCTCATCTAATCGACCACTTAGACCTACACCAATCTCTCTCCAAGTAGTTGGGATAATATATGTATCTACATTTGTTCTCTCAACACCATTGAATGTTGGAGGCTCGTGGTATAAATTTTGAATACCCATTGGTATTAACATTAAACCAGCTTGAAGACTCATATTGTCTTTAATTTTATAGTCCAAAAATACCTGTTCAACATAAAGCTCTACGATGTGCTCATATTCAACTTCTGAAACAAAAGTCACCTTATCACTGAATTTATAACCTAAAAATGTAACCAAACGGTGAACATCAAGTTTACCATTAGAATTCATCTTATTGTCATCATCCAAATTAAAGTTGCCATCAATTTGCCCATAACCACCTATGATTAACTTTTCATCAGATCCCAAAATGTTTTCAGCTGTATTTTGAGCAAACAATGAAATAGAAAACCCAAGAGTTAACGCCATTAATAATCGAAATTTTATTGTCATTTTTATAGAGTTTAGATTTTAATTTCTGCAAATATATGCAGTTTGTTTTTATTTAGACTAATTTTAAATAAGGTTTTTTTTAATAATTTTTTTTCTTCTGATAATTGCACTAATTTAGAGGCATGAAAAACTACTTATTAATATGTATTATACTTTTGAGCTGTACCCCTCAAGAGTTTTTAATCTCCTCAACATACCAACATTGGGTGGGTGGCAGAAAAGAGAGTGGGTCAGGCACTAACTATAAGTTTACCTTAGTTACCCCTGAAGGTCACACTAACTTTAAAGTGAAAGGGATTTATGCTCACAATACAGTTTTAAGATTTAGTATGATTCCTGAAAACTTTGAAAAGGGCGACACTTTAAAAATCAATGCTTATAAAAGCCAAGAAAAGTATCAAACAGACTCTATTGATGCTATTATTATTTATCAGTTATTTGATAAAGATTATCCCCTCCCTATTCAAGAAATGACTGAATTGGACAAATTATACTACCCGTAAACTAAACACATTAAAATGTTCAATACATTAAATCCTACAACTAAATGAAAACAATTAAAACTACAGTACCAAGGTGGTTTTGGTTTATAACAGTTATTTCACTTTTGTGGAATATTATTGGTGTATTATCATTTATTGGGCATACATTTATTACCAATGAATCTATACAATCATTATCAGTAGAAGAACAAGCCCTTTATAGCGAATATCCTTTATGGACTACTATAGTGTTTGCTATTGCTGTTCTGACAGGATTATGGGGTTCTATCACCCTTTTAGTGAGAAAACAAATATGTCAATCCATATTTCAAATTTCATTACTTGCCATACTCATTCAAATGACGCATAATATCTTTTTTACAAAATCCATTGAAGTGTATGGGCTTCAACAAGCCATTACTATGCCAATTATAGTTATAATTTATGGTGTCTTTTTAATCTGGTTTTCTAGATATTCTATCTCAAAAAATTGGCTTACTTAATAAAAACTTCTTTTCTGTTATTCGTTTTATTTTTGCCAATAAAGAAATTATCTTTGTAGCACTATGCGAGGAAAGAAAACGGTTTTAATGATTTTGGACGGATGGGGACATGGTGACCGAACTAAATCTGATGCTATTCACCATGCCAATACCCCATTTATTGACTCTTTATACCATTCCTACCCAAACACCGAATTACAAACAGACGGCTTAGCAGTAGGTTTGCCTGAAGGGCAAATGGGTAATTCTGAAGTAGGACACCTCAACATTGGAGCAGGAAGAGTCGTATACCAAGACTTAGCCAAAATAAACAAGGCTTGTGCTGAAAACACACTGGAGAGCATGCCAAAACTACAAGACTCTTTTCGGTACGCTATAGAAAATAATAAGCCCTTACACTTAATGGGACTAGTGTCCGATGGGGGTATCCACTCCCACTCAACTCACCTTTTTGAATTGTGCAGACTAGCCAATAAAGCTGGCCTAAAAGAAGTCTATGTTCACGCTTTTACAGACGGAAGAGATACCGACCCTAAAAGTGGAAAAGGATTTTTAGAAACATTAGAAGATAACTTGCATGGAGCAAAAATAGCATCCATATGTGGGCGTTACTATGCCATGGACAGAGACAATAGATGGGAACGCGTAAAACTAGCTTATGACCTATTGGTAAAAGGGGATGGAGAACACTTCAATACAGTTAGCGAAAGCGTACAAGCATCTTACGACAATGGTGTAACGGACGAATTTATTAAGCCTATAATCCTATCAAAAAACGGAACTATAAAAGAAGGAGACGCTGTTATCTGTTTCAATTTCCGTACCGACAGATGCCGAGAAATCACTACCGCTCTTTCTCAAAAAGATATGCCAGAGCATGGAATGCAAACTCTAAAGTTGCATTATACAACCATGACGATGTACGATAAAAACTTTAACGACGTCAAGGTCATTTTTGAAAAAGATAACCTTAACAATACACTTGGACAAGTGATAGCCGAAAATGGACTAAAACAAATCCGAATTGCTGAAACTGAAAAATACCCTCACGTTACCTTTTTCTTTTCTGGTGGTAGAGAAGCTGAGTTTAGAGGCGAAAAACGCCTCATGGCAAGTTCACCAAAAGTAGCTACATACGACTTGCAGCCAGAGATGAGTGCCCATGAAATCGTAGATAAAATAGTCCCTGAGCTAGAACAAGGTACAGCAGATTTTGTATGTCTAAACTTTGCCAACCCAGATATGGTTGGACACACTGGGGATTACAGGGCCATTGTAAAAGCGGTAGAAACCGTAGACCAATGCACTAAAGAAGTTGTTAAGGCTGGTTTAAAAAGCGATTACGCTTTTATAATAATAGCCGACCATGGCAATGCCGATTTTGCTGTTAATGAAGATGGAAGTCCGAATACAGCACACACTACAAATCCAGTACCATGCTTTCTACTCAATAGCGAACACACAAGCATTAAAAAAGGAAAATTGGGCGACATTGCCCCAACAGTATTAACCCTCATGGGAATAGACATTCCCAAAGAAATGACCGGAGAAACATTAGTATAATTATGGAACACATCAACCACTACATTTCAGAACACAAAGACCGATTTATCAACGAGCTAATGGATTTACTACGTATTCCATCCATTAGTGCCGATCCAGCCTATGCTGATGATGTACACGCTTGCGCCAAAGCCGTTGAAAGTCACCTTATAAAAGCAGGCGCAGACAATGTAGAAATCTGTCAAACGCCAGGCTACCCTATTGTCTATGGCGAAAAAATTATTGACCCTAACTTACCCACTGTTTTGGTATATGGACACTATGATGTACAACCAGCAGACCCTCTTGAATTATGGGAAAGCGGTCCATTTGAGCCTGTTATTAAAAAGACAGACATTCACCCCGACGGCGCTATATTCGCTAGAGGAGCTTGTGATGATAAAGGACAAATGTATATGCACGTCAAAGCCTTTGAACTGATGATGCAAACCAATTCATTGGCATGCAATGTGAAGTTTATGATTGAAGGCGAAGAAGAGGTAGGCTCAGATAATTTGGGCGACTTCGTAAAAGCCAATAAAGAACGTTTGAAGTGCGATGCTATACTTATTTCCGATACTGGAATTATTGCCAACGACACCCCTTCTATCACAACTGGACTCAAAGGCTTGAGTTATGTAGAAGTAGAAGTTACAGGTCCAAACAGAGACCTTCACTCTGGATTGTATGGTGGAGCAGTAGCTAATCCTATCAACATTTTGTGTGAAATGATTGCCTCATTAAAAGATGAAAACAACCATATTTCCATACCTGGATTCTACGACAATGTAATGGAATTATCTATGCAAGAAAGAGAAGATATGGCACGTGCACCGTTTTCCTTAGACGATTATAAAAAAGCCTTAGACCTCAGCGATATTCACGGTGAAGAAGGCTTTACTACTATGGAACGTACAGGCATTCGTCCAACCTTAGATGTCAATGGAATATGGGGTGGATATACTGGTGAAGGGGCAAAAACAGTCATCGCCTCCAAAGCCTTTGCAAAAATATCCATGCGATTAGTCCCCAATCAAACAGATGAAGAAATTACCAAACTATTTGAAAACCATTTCAAGAGCATAGCTCCAAAAAGTGTAAAAGTAGACGTTCGTCCCCATCATGGAGGCGAGCCTTACGTTGCACCAACAGATAGCCCTGCCTACTTAGCGGCAAGTGCTGCTATGGAAAGCACCTATGGTAAAAAGCCTGTGCCGGTAAGAAGCGGAGGAAGTATTCCTATTGTGGCTTTGTTTGAACAAGAGTTAGGAGTAAAATCTATACTTATGGGCTTTGGATTAGATAGTGATGCCATACACTCACCAAACGAGCATTATGGTATTTTCAATTATCTAAAAGGCATTGAAACCATTCCTCATTTTTACACAAACTTCAAGGCAGAATTTAAGGGATGAAACCCCTTGCATTTGCAATTGTTACCTTAGGATTAATAACCCGTTGTAATGGACAAAACCCAAAGATGAAAAATCATGCTCATACCAATGCGCTTATCAATGAAACAAGTCCGTATTTGTTGCAACACGCTCATAATCCAGTCAACTGGTACCCGTGGAATGAGGAAACATTAGCCAAAGCAAAGTCAGAAGGAAAGTTACTCATCATCAGCATCGGCTACTCCGCTTGCCATTGGTGTCATGTTATGGAGCACGAAAGTTTTGAGGACGAGGAGGTTGCACAAATTATGAACGATCGTTTCATAAATATTAAGGTAGATAGAGAAGAACGACCGGATGTTGACCAAGTGTATATGGAGGCTGTTCAACTCATGCAACAGCGAGGGGGCTGGCCACTCAACTGCATCGCCTTACCAGATGGTAGACCCGTTTGGGGCGGCACCTACTTCCCTAAAGGGCGGTGGATGGAACAAATTGAACAAGTAGCTAACTTCTATGTGCAAAAGCCAAAGGAAATGCTAGAGTATGCCGAAAAATTGGCAAAAGGCATTCAACTATCAGAACTGGTAACTTACAATTCTGAAGAAGCCTCTTTTTCTTGGAACGATTTGGAGAGTATGTTGAACGTTTGGCAGAGTCAGTTTGATAATAAAGAAGGTGGTCCTAACAAAGCCCCCAAATTTCCCATCCCTAACAACTACCAATTTTTAATGCGCTATGCCCATTTAAGAAAGGATAATCAACTCCATGAATACGTTCAACTTACTCTGGACAAAATGGCTTATGGTGGCATCTATGACCAAGTGGGCGGTGGCTTTGCTCGCTACTCTACGGACAAACTGTGGAAGATTCCCCACTTTGAAAAAATGCTTTACGATAATGCTCAACTGGTGAGTTTGTATAGCGAAGCATTTTTAGCCTATGGCAAACCGCTATACCAAGAAACAGTAGTGCAAACCCTAGAGTTTATTGAGCGAGAACTTAGCGATACAAGTGGCGCTTTTTATTCTGCTTTAGATGCCGATAGTGAAGGCGAAGAAGGCAAGTTTTACATTTGGAAGAAAGAGGAGTTAAAAGCCCTTATTGGCAACGATTACGCCCTCTTCTCTAACTACTACAATGTGGATAGCAAAGGCTTTTGGGAATATGGAAATTACATTTTGCTAAGGGACAAATCCGATTTAGAATTTTGTCAAAAAGAGAAAATTGAACCATCAACTTTTAGAGAAAAAGTAAGGTCTTGGAACACACTTTTATTACAAGAAAGAGAGAAGCGTGAACGACCAGGCTTGGACGATAAATCCTTAACCTCTTGGAACGCAATGATGTGCAAAGGCTATGTTGATGCCTATTTGGCTTTTGGCAATACAGGCTACCTCAACAAAGCCATTAAAAACGCCAATTTCATTCTTAATCAGCAACTACAAACGGACGGCAGTCTGTGGCATTCCTATAAAAACGGAAAGTCCACCATCAATGGGTTTTTAGAAGATTATGCCTTTACCATTGAAGCCTTTGTTCGATTGTATGAAGCTACTTTTGAGGCGAAATGGCTAAGACATTCTGAAGCCTTAGTGAGTTACTGTAAAAGTCATTTTTACGATACCGAAAGCGGTATGTTTTATTTCACTTCATCTCTTGATGCTCCACTAGTTGCACGTAAGATGGAGGTCAACGATAATGTGATACCAGCCTCCTCGTCTACTATGGCAAACAACCTCTTCTTATTGGGGCAACTGTTAGGCAATGAAGACTATTTACAAATGGCAAAGGTGCAACTCAATAACATTAAAGCACAGCTGCCCTCTTACCCTTCAGGCTATTCCAATTGGGCAAGCCTGATGCTAAAGAATATTGCTCCATTTTATGAGGTTGCCGTAGTTGGTGCAAATGCTAGTTCAACTGCTCTAGAACTATACCAAAAGTACCACCCCAACACCTTATTGCTAGGGAGTACTGATGAAAGCGATTTGCCTTTACTAAAAAACAAAATGGTAAAGGAGCAAACTACCATTTACGTCTGTCAGAACAAAAGCTGTCAGTTACCCACAACGGAGATTAAACAAGCATTAAATTTAATACAATGACCTATTTCAAAGAAGAACAGTATTTCAGACAAAAATTACTCTGGCTAGTCATTTTATTTTTCCCTGCCTTTTCCTTGTACGGTATCTATGAGCAGGTGCTAATGGGTAATGTCATTGGAGATAAACCCCTAAGCGATGGAGGACTTGTTAGCTTTTCATTAATTGTAGGCTTGGGCTTGCCCGTAGCCTTTTGGTTTATGAAGCTCAAACTCAGGGTAAGTGATAAGGGTTTGCACTATCAGTTTTTTCCCATTCATCTTAAGGAACGCCTTATTGCTTTTGAAGAAATTAAAAGCTACAAAGCCCGTACCTATTCGCCTCTCAAAGAGTTTGGCGGTTGGGGTATTCGTTTTGGTTTTGAAAGTAAAGCCTACAACGTTAGTGGCGACAAAGGCTTACAGCTAGAACTGGAAAACGGTAGAAAAGTACTCTTTGGCAGCCAAGACCATAAAGCTCTTGAGAAAGCTATGAAAAAGGCAGAAAAAACTAGCTAGGCGAACAGTCTTCCTCTTTGCAGTGCAAGGGAATGATTTGACGTTTTACCGCCAGTTCATTATAGCCCCAATGCCCCAATCGACTGATTTTTAAAAGAAAAAATAAGGGAACGAGAAGCCACAAAAGAGGCAAACGCAAAACAATTTGCCATACACTATCGAAACCGTAATAAACGGTTGATTGAGGGGTAAGCGATGCCAATTGTTGCAGTCCTTTTTCTTTAGAAATGAGTGTACCTTCGTAAGTACGAATGTCCTTTTGTTGGATATTACCAAAAACATCCAAGTTCTTGAGCCAACGACCAAAACGCACACACATAGGACACCAATTATCTATGTAGATAGTTAACACCCTACAAAGATAGTGAATGCTTATTTCTTTTTTAGAAAAAGATAAAATTGAGCAGCCCACTTGTGCAATAGAGGGACAACAAAAACTGCTGCCCCCTAATATTGGAAGAGGTGATAAATCATTTGAGGCTACTAGAAATATTTCAGCCACAAATAGTATAGAATGCATACTATCAAAGCCGTTACATCATTCCACAAGATTTTTTTCACTTCAAAATTATCGTTCCGTATGCAAAGTACAGCCAGAATCGCAGCCATCACAATACACTACTAGACCATATTTTTCGGATTTTCGTTTACAACTCCCCGAACATCCACTACAAGTACTAGCAGAAGAATTAATATTATTAGCTTTTCTCAAAGTATATAATAACCCTGGTTCAAGATTATCATAAGGAACTGCTAATAACACTTTATGGTCATAAACAGCAAAAGGAACATAAACTGTATTCTCAGTCAAACTAATTTCTTCTACTGGTTTTTCCCAAACCCTCTCCAATAGCAAATCAACCTCATTAGCAACTTGTGTGTAAAAATGCTCCGTCATATACGGTAAAGCTATCCATTCTTGTATATTGCAAATTGGATGGATAGGATTAAATCCAGCAAGTGCACTAAAAAATGCATCATCTCCAGTTTGTGGAATTTTAATAAAACTAATTGTAGATGTAATATATTGATTATTGGAAGACGTTCCAACGCAAGTAGAACAGCCCTCAGTAAAACACCCCGTTTTCCCTCCAGCAGTAAAAGGTTTACAAGCTCCGTCTCCAGAAGTGCAATCACATCGTATACTGCCACTTGATGTTGATGCAAGTGCCTTAGTCTCATCTTCATTCATTGATATAAACTCATACCCTTGAGGAAGGGTAAAGTCAATAGCTTCATCCAATAAAAGAGACTTCTCAAACTGTGTGCCTTCAGGGAATATAAAAATGGTTTCTCTTTGTTTTAATTGCTTAACATAAGGTTCTTCTACTCCACCCTTGCTACAAGACGTCAAAACAACTGCTCCAAAGAGCACAGCAATAACTACTAAAGTTATCCTTTTAAAATTTAGTTTTTTCATAACACATTTAATTTTTTAAGTTAAAAATTACGACAAAGCTAATGGCTCAGCGTCTCATTTAATGAGACGCTAAAACAGTTTTTCCATAAGCTCTAGCTTACTTAGCTCAAATTTTTCGGTGTAAGAGTATACTTTAGTTAGTGGGCAACAGCGAAGCTGATAGGAGTTAACTTTTCTTCCTGTGTAAAGTAATCGATGAAGAGTGTAAATACGTCTAATTTGTAAAGAATTCATGCTTTAAGATTTAAAAAAATTGGGCTTTATAAATGTATACTGCAATTTATAAAAAAACATTCACTATGTTAAGTGAGTGTTACTTCTTCACCCCTGCTATAAATTCCTTAAGGTAAAAAGGCTCGTAATAGGCTAGATCTTCAAAGGCTTTAGCAGAAAAATTTTGGTGAGCTAAGGCAATCATTCCACGAGCAGAGGGGTAAATACCCAATTCAAAATGGGCGTTGGGGTGTGTTAAAGTATCTTGGCATTTGTCGGCACCATCGCCAAAAAATAAAATCTTCGTTTGCTCTAATTCCTCAGCAAAACTATCGGCATCAATCACCTTAGCACTAACAGGGCTTTGCTGTTTACCAAAGAACGCACAATAGACTTCCATTCGTCTGGCATCTATCATAGGGCAAAGGGTGAAATCGGGGTAATCCTCTGAAATAAGCTGTGCCATAGCTTCCAAAGTAGAAATGGAAATAAGGGGAATATCCAAAGCATAACATAATCCTTTGGCAGTGGACACGCCTATGCGTAAGCCGGTATAAGAGCCTGGACCAGAACTTATAGCTATAGCGTCTAGGTCCTTAGTGCTCAAATGGTGTTTTGCAAGAATGTCTTGAATGAAAACCGTAAGCTGTTCGGAATGCGAATACTTTTCAGATACTTCCTCAAAGCAATCGATGAGTTGCCCGTCTTTTGCCAAAGCTATGGAACAACTCTTAGTGGCTGTTTCTATGCTAAGAATATAACTCATTGGCTACTGCTTACTGAAATAGAAAATGAGGAACCTCCAGCTGACCCATCAGCAGATTTAGATACAAAAGCACCGTCCTCTAATAGTCGAGATACGGCACTATAAGGTCCTGTTATCACATCTTGTCCATCTTCCAAACCACTTAAGATTTGTATATACTCATCGTTCTGAATACCCGTTTCTACCTTTATGAAATTAGCGGTATTTTCTTCAAATGCGAATACACATTCCACCTTATCGTCTGTATTGGCAGTGTCTTTTCTGGTGGTTACGGCTTGTATAGGTAAAGACAATACACCATAAGCACGTTCGGTTTGTATGTCTACTGTAGCAGTCATTCCTGGTCGGAAAGAAACTTCATCTAATATCCTAACTTTTACTTCAAAATTGGTAACCTGATCGGCACTAACACCCATAACATTGGCTGAATTAGCTATTTCAGAAACTATGCCTTTGTAGGTATTGCCTAAATAGGCATCTACTTCAATGATAGCAGTATCGTTTAAACTTACACTGTTAATATCGTTTTCATTCACCTCAACGGCTACTTCCATGAGGTTAAGATTTGCCAAATGCAAAAGCTCTGTTCCTGCCATCTGTGCTGTTCCTACAACACGCTCACCTAATTCAATATTTAGGCGTGAAATAGTGCCGCTAATAGGAGCGTAAATATTGGTTTTGTTTAAATTTTCCTGTGCTTCTCTCAAAGAGGCTTCGGCACTTGATACCATGTACTCCCCATCTTCTACGCTTAATACTGCTACTTTGTATGAGGCTTCTATTTTTTCAAATTCAGATTTTGAGATGGTGCCGTTTTCGAATAAGATTTTGTTTCTACTAAAGTTCGACTCGCTTTCCGAAAGCTGAGCAATGGCTTTTTCTAAAGCCGATTTAGAGGTATTCAAAGAGGCTTGGCTTCTCTCCAACATGGACTGATAAGTATCGGGTTTTATTTTTAATAATAAGTCGCCTTTTTCAACCCTATCGCCTTCCATAACGTAAAGGCTTACTATCTCTCCGGAAACATCTGGTGAAATTTTCACTTCTGTTTCTGGCTGTATTTTACCACTTGCCGATACGGTTTCTATAAGGTCTCTTTTCTCCACTAATTCAGTGCTAACAGAAATAGGCTCTTCGTTAGAAATCCAACCTACTTGAGTGGCAATGAAAAATAATAAGGCAATGCCTCCAATGGCTAGTCCTGAAACCTTCATCCATTTGGTGTCCTTTTTTCTTCCGAAGTAGAACAAAGTAACTCCTATAATAATAAATAATACTGCTTTCATAATCTAAAAAGTGAGGGGTTTGCCCATGTAAAAATCTAACATTTTGGTTTTAAAAATGTAATCGTACTTTGCTTGTAATAGGTCTGTTTCAGCTCTAAACAAGGTGTTTTTTGCATTGTTGTAATCGTATGAGGTAATGAGCTGTAAATCGTATTTCTCTTGTGTGTATTGAAAAGACTGCTTTTGAAAATCGACCGTTTTCTTTGAGGCTAGGTATTTCTTATGTGCTGAAAGGGCATCATTTTGAGCCTGCTCAATGGTTTTTCTCAAATCGTTTTTGGATTGCTGTAATCTGTATTGCGACTGCAAGACGCCTATTTTTGCCTGACTGATTCGGTTATTGGCTTGCCATCCATTAAATATTGGTATACTCAAATTCAAGCCTATGGATTGACTTACATTATCGTTAAACTGGTCTTCAAAAGAGTAGTCTTCATACATTGGTAATGGCAAAGTTGCTAAGGAATCATAACCTACAAACTTGCGACTTGCCGAAGAATAAGCCGTTCCTAAACTTGCAGACATGCTTAAGCGCGGGCTTCGCCCTCCCTGAGCTATGGCTAAAGAACGTTCTGAACTTTGCAACTTTGATTCTGCACTTTTGACGTTTGGCAAATTCTCAATGGCTTGATTGTATACGTCATTGGTATTCAGAGCGGTAAATTGCTCGGACGGTTCCACCTCAAAATCTACAATGCTAAAATCATCAGTAGATGGTAAATCCAATAGTTGTTTAAGATTCAGTAATGCTATATCTCTTTGGCTTTCAGCATTGATAAGCTGCAACTCTTCTTGTGCCTTTTGTGCTTCGGTATTTAATAAGTCTCCTGCTGGCAAACTGCCCACCTCTACCATATTACTAATTCGCTGCACTTGCAAGTCGGATACATCAACTTTTTGCTGACTTACCAATATCAAGTCTTCATTATATAACAATTGCAAATAAGCTGTTACAATATTTACTGAAATATCATTAGCCATTTTCTCAGCATCGTACTTTGAGGCTAAGTAATCGTAATTACTTTTACGGATATTATTAAGATTTTGAAAACCATTGAAGAGTGTAACGGATGAACTTAACCCAAAGTTGTTATTACGTATTCTGTCGACCGTAATTTCGTTGGTAACGGGGTCAATATTCCGTCCGAAATTTGTGTTGTCGGAAATGTTACCGTTCAAAGATGGCAACAAACCCATTTTAGATTGAAAAAAATTTTGCTTAGACAAGTCCGCATTCAAATAGGCTTGTTTTATTGTAAGGTTATATTCTTGGGCGTAGCGCAAACATTCTTCTAAAGTCCATAACTTTTGAGAGAATAGGTTAAGTGTAAGCGTACTACAAAAAAGCAGAAAAAGGATTTTCTTCATATCAACAAAGTTAGATAAAACTATGGACTATGCTTTTTGACGCTTATTGTACTTTGACCATATCAAAGCTACAATAGCCAAAGCAATGTATGGCATCACCATTAAATAGAGAATACCATCATTGAGACCGGCACCAATACTACTGCCTCCTTCGATATTACTTTCTACAACAGATTTACACATGGCACACTGTGAAAAAGCGTCTATACAGGTAAACAGAGTTAAAACAAATAATAATGCTTTTTTCATAGGTACAAATTTAAGCATAATACGGCATCATAAAAAGATAAACCAACACGCCTGTGATGGCAACGTACATCCAAATGGGAAAAGTCCATTTTACGATTTTTACATGCTTCTGAAATTCACCTGTAACCCCTCGATATATTGCTAGTAAGGCAAGTGGCAATACTGGAATGGACAATAAAATATGGGAAATAAGAATGAAAAAGTAAGTGGGTCTCAACCATCCTTCTCCACCATAAGGCACTGGTGAATTAGATAATTTTGAAATTACATAAGAGACTAAAAATATAGCTGATAGTATGAAAGCACTCATCATGGCAATTCTATGAAGTGCTATCTTCTTGTTTTTTATCCAGACGAAACCTACAAACAAGAGGACTGCTGTAGACGCATTTAAGACCGCATGAAAAAAGGGTAATGACCCCAAGTCTGCACCACC
>JADHMQ010000015.1 GCA_016779935.1 Flavobacteriales bacterium | reverse complement strand
CTCGCTCAACATCCTCTTTGAATAAAAGAGGATTTTTATTGTATTACCCCAAGCCCAGGTGGTGGAATTGGTAGACACGTTGGACTTAAAATCCAATGGACAGTAATGTCCGTGCGGGTTCAAGTCCCGCCCTGGGTACAATTAAAAACCTCAATCATTTGTTTTTCAAATAGTTGAGGTTTTTTTATTTCTTTTCTAGCCGACATTTAGCCAACCAAGTATAGTTAATTGAATTTTTATAATTGTCTAGCGATGCATTTTGAGATAATTACAATGGACATAATTTTTGGTTCTGGTTATAAATGGGCACAAGATTATACAAGCTGTTGTTTTCATATAACTTAAAACTCAAGAAACTTAAATTCAAAGCGAAGAGTCGGTTTTATTATTATTTTTCTTCCCCCATATTTTTGGATGAATGAGAATTAAAGGTGTGTTTTTAGGCCCTCAAATACGATATTACTGGCTCCACTTCTGTCATTACAGAAGTTTGAAATGGTAGATTTATCCGTTGGATTAGACAGTTTTTGATGAATTATTTTTTCAAACTCTTGACTGTTTCTGATGGAATCAGCTATACCAAAATTAAGTGCATCAATAGCTTCTGGAAACTTTTGATAATTAGGTCCAAATATTATTGGCACATCAAATGCTAAAGGCTCAAGTATGTTGTGAAGCCCTTTGTGGCCAAAGCCACCGCCCACGTAAGCAACATCAGCGTATTGGTACAGTCGTGAAAGAATGCCAATACTATCAATGATAAGAACAGAATATTCAGAAACATTTTTATCATTTGACTGGCTATAAAGTAAGCCATGCTGTTTTAATTGAGGAGACAGTTCAATTTCATGAGGAGCAATAATAAATTTTAAATCAGGATGTCGTCGGCTTATGTTAATAATCATCTTGCTGTCTATTTCGTAGGTACTACCACAAACGATGAGTTTTTTATCCGATTTAAACGTTTCAATGTATGGGATAGATTTTTTATCTGCAAGATTACCTCTAACCCTGTCGTATCTGCCATCTCCACTAATACTAATATTCGTAAAGCCTTTGTTTATTAATAGTATTTTAGAGGTCTCATTTTGCACATAAAAATGTGTGATGTTTTTTAAAACATCTAGAAGCCACTTGCCATACGGTTTGAAAATAAGCTGACTACTTCGAAATAGAGCACTTGCAGAAATAATAGGGATATTTCGCTTTTGCAGTTCATAAAGGTAATTAGGCCAAAATTCATTTTTGATTAAAATGGCAAGTTTAGGCTTAACAATATCCAAAAACTGTTGGCTATTTTTTTTGGTATCAAGAGGTAAATAGCTTTTATAGTCCGTAAACTCTTGCTTGGCATTAACATATCCAGAAGGAGAAAAGAAAGTGACTAATAGCGAATAGTTAGGCTTCCATTCTTTTATTTTTTTCAGAAGTGGTATGGCTTGTTCGTACTCGCCTAAAGATGCACAATGCACCCACACAATTTCACTATTAGGGTTTGATGGTAAATTGTGAAAGACGTTCTTTTGTCCTTTAGTCCATAACTTGGCTTTTTTATTGAAAAGTGAAGCGAAAGTCAACAAAAGACTATAAAAATGTATTCCTATTTGGTACAGTCTTATCATTTTTTAAAAGTAGTAAAACTCTCTAGTTGACCGTTTAGATATGGGGACAATCCACCCGAATTTAATTCCAAAAAAACCGTCATTTCTGATATCATCGGAAATAGTACTGTTGTGGTTGTAGTCTCTTTGATTTTTGGTGAAAGCACGAGTATACTCAAAGCCTGAGTAGAAATGAATGCCCTTATTTTTGCTAATATTCAAAAAGCCTAAGAACAAGGATGAGCTAAGTCCACCAGTTAATCGATCGTACATTTTTTTATTTTCATCATTAAGCTGAGGTACGCTAGAATTTTTAACATCAATATTTATTTTATGCTGATGATAACCAATAGAGCCGTAACCCAATATGCCAGATTTTTGATGAAAAATAGGGTAGAGGTAGCCTAGCTTAAGATTAATATTATTTCCTCTTTCTTGAAGAAGAACATCTGCAATCTGACCATTTTCGTCAATAATATTTTGATTGTCATCCATCAAGTGGTTCAAAATAGTAGTATCGTTCACATTGTTTCCGAAAATGAAAGAAGTATTTAGTGATAAATAAATGTTTTTTGAAGTAATCAGAGATAACTCAAGTCCTAAATTTGAATTTATACCAAAATCAGTTTTCATGTCTCCTAAAGGAAATTGAAGTTCATAATTTGGTGAAACGAAAATAACTTTTTCATTAATCTGTTCTTCTACCTGAGAATAGGCGTTAAAAATGAATAGAGCAAAGAGAATGAATAGCTTAAACCTCATTAGTTGATTTTTGGCTAATTTAAATATTCTAATCGCATTTATAACGAGATTGTGTTTGATTTATTGATTATCTTTGAAAAGCAAAAATTAAATATAGTATGAATACGATTTTAATTACGGGTGGTGCAGGTTTTATTGGTTCTCACGTAGTGCGATTATTTGTGGACAAATATCCTAATGTGAAGATTGTGAATTTAGATAAGTTGACATACGCTGGAAATTTGGAGAACCTAACGGATGTTGAATCATGTGAAAATTACTATTTCGAAAAAGGGGATATTGTTGATGCTGCTTACGTAGATGCACTGTTTCAAAAATATCAATTCGATGGTATCATTCATTTAGCTGCAGAATCTCACGTTGATCGCTCCATAACTAATCCTCTTGAGTTTATACAGACTAACGTTATTGGTACTTTCAATCTATTGCATTCAGCTAAAAAATTATGGTCAGGAAATTTTGATGGAAAATTATTTTATCATGTTTCTACTGATGAAGTCTATGGTTCCTTAGGAGAAGAAGGTTTTTTTACAGAAACTACTCCTTATGACCCAAAATCGCCTTATTCATCTTCCAAAGCAAGTTCAGACCATTTTGTAAGAGCTTACGGTAATACTTATGGTCTTCCTTTTATTATTTCAAACTGTTCTAATAATTATGGGGAAAATCAATTTCCAGAAAAGTTAATACCCTTATTCATTAACAATATTCGCAATAACAAATCACTTCCAGTGTATGGCGATGGCTTGTTTACTAGAGATTGGTTGTATGTCGTTGATCATGCCAGAGCAATAGATGTTTTGTTTCACGAGGGTAAAGTCGGCGACACGTATAATATCGGAGGCTTTAATGAATGGACAAATATTGATTTAATAAAGCTATTGTGTCAAATTATGGATAAAAAATTGGATAGAGATGAAGGCTCATCGGAGTCACTCATCACTTTCGTGAAAGACAGACCAGGACACGATAAGCGTTATGCAATTGATGCGTCAAAAATTAATACCGAACTGTCTTGGGAGCCTTCCTTACAATTTGCTGAAGGTTTAGAAAAAACGGTAGATTGGTACCTTACAAATCAAGATTGGCTAGATAGTGTCACGTCAGGAGCCTACCAAAAGTATTATTCTAAACAATACAGTTAAAATATAGATGTTTTCATTTTTCAGAAAAAAAGAGAAAAAGTTAGAACCCATAGGATTCGACTCGCTGATTTGTGATATACATTCACACTTTATTCCTGGAATTGATGATGGTTCACCAGACTTAGAAACTTCTGTTAAACTGGTGAAGAAAATGCAAGAATTGGGTTTCAATAAGATAATCACTACCCCGCATGTGATGCATGATTTTTATAGAAATACACCTGAAATTATTTTATCAGGCTTAAAGAGTTTAAAAAATGAACTCAAAGCCCAATCCATCAATGTCGATATAAGTGCAGCAGCAGAATACTATGTAGATTATTATTTTGAGTCCAAATTAAACGCTGATGAAGACTTCTTAACCTTTGGAGATAAGCATATACTTATAGAAACTTCTTTTGTTTCTGAACCGCCCAATTTTTCAGAGTCTATTTTCAAGCTTCAACTAAAAGGCTATAAAGTTATTTTAGCTCATCCAGAGCGATATGGCTTTATGTCCGTAGATGATTTGAAAAAGTATAAAGATCGTTCAGTAAAGTTGCAACTTAACCTATTATCGCTTTTAGGCTATTATGGTAGCGAGTGCAAACTGAAAGCTGAAAAGCTTATTGAAAACAATATGGTTGACTTTGTTGGTACGGATTGCCATAATCTTAACCAATCTTCCATATATCATCAATGCATGACTAATAAGCATTGGCATTCTCTTGTGAACAGTGGAACGCTAAAGAATCATTTGCTATAAGACTTGTGCACTTTCTGTTTCTAGTGCTCTGTCCATTTTCTTAAATAACCCTTGTAGTACTTTACCAGGACCAACTTCAATTACTTTTGAAAGTCCATCGCTTTGCATTTGTCTCATAGTTTGCGTCCACTTTACCGATGCTGTCAATTGCTTTATAAGGTTTGACTTGATTGTGTTCGGGTCACTCTCCGCTTTGGCAGTAACATTTTGATATACTGGGCAATTGCCTGCTTTGAAGGGTGTTTCTTCAATAGCATTGGCAAGTTCAACTTGTGCAGGCTCCATTAAAGGCGAATGAAATGCACCCCCAACAGGTAGTTTTAAGGCTCTTCTTGCACCAGCTTCTGTTAGCTTTTCACAAGCCTCATCAATGGCTTTCACTGAACCAGAAATCACTAACTGACCTGGGCAATTGTA
The DNA here is from genome assembly GCA_016779935.1 of Flavobacteriales bacterium. Lineage (NCBI taxonomy): Bacteria > Pseudomonadati > Bacteroidota > Flavobacteriia > Flavobacteriales > Flavobacteriales bacterium. Next base: position 26,850 of record JADHMQ010000015.1, on the reverse strand, counting down.
GTTTGCAGGAACGACAATACCATCAATTTCATTACAAATACGTTCAACAATATTGTCTTCTAAACCCAAGATTGCTGCCATAGTAGATGGATTTTGCTCGCATGCTTTTTGCATAGCCATAGCACGTTTGTAAACAAGCTTTAACCCATCTTCAAAAGTCATATAGTCAGCAGCAACGAGTGCTGAAAATTCACCAAGTGAGTGGCCGGCAACCATATCAGCATTAAAGTCATTGCCTAATACTTTTGCCAAGACTACAGAATGTAGAAAAATAGCAGGCTGTGTTACTTTCGTTTGAGTGAGTTCTTCTTTCTCGCCTTCAAACATTATATCTGTAATTCTAAAGCCTAAAATAGAATTGGCTTTTTCTAAAAGCTCTTTAGCTAATTCCGAATTTTCGTATAAATCTTTTCCCATACCTTGAAATTGTGCCCCTTGTCCAGGGAATACATATGCTTTCATATTAACTCAGTGTTGAGGTTATTAAATTCATAAATTCTAATCTAGTTTTTTCACTATTCAGAAAAGCACCAGAAAATGCTGATGTTGTAGTCATGGAGTTTTGTTTTTCTACGCCACGCATTTGCATGCATAGATGACGGGCTTCCATTACAACGGCTACACCTTTAGGTTGTAGTGTATTTTGAATACAGTCTCTAATTTCATTTGTCAAACGTTCTTGCACTTGTAATCGCCTTGAAAAGGCATCAACTACTCTAGGGATTTTGCTTAGTCCAACAATTTTACCATCAGGAATGTAGGCTATATGAGCTTTGCCGAAGAAAGGCAGTAAATGGTGTTCGCAGAGAGAATAAAATTCGATTTCTTTTACCAATACCATCTGGCTATAATCTTCAGAAAACATTGCAGACTCTAAAATTTCTGAAGGGTGTAACTCGTATCCATGCGTAAGAAACTGCATGGCCTTAGCTACACGTTCTGGAGTTTTAATAAGGCCTTCTCTGCTGGAGTCTTCACCAATCAAATCCAACACTTTTGTGTAGTGTTCTTTTAAAGAGTCTAAAGAATCTGTTTTATAGCTTTCTTCTTTTTTATATTCTGACATACGATTTATTTTCCGAAATATTCTACAAAGTTATTTTCTGTTTCTTGTACTTTTACTAGATGAAGAGTAGCGTCTAAATTTTTGATGTCGCTTTCAAGTTCTTCCCAAATAGCAATAGCTAATATTTCTGTTGAAGCCATCTTCCCACGCATAAAATCAACATCTAAGTTTAAATTTTTATGATCTAATTTTTGAATGACTTTATGCTGAATTACTGATGCTAAATCTTTTAGATTGACAACAAAACCTGTGTCTTCATTCACTTCGCCTTTGACCGTTACAAACAGTTCAAAATTATGGCCATGCCAATTTTGATTAGCACATTTGCCAAATACTTCAATATTTTTTTCATCGCTCCAATTCTCATTTCTGAGCATATGAGCGGCATTAAAACGTTCTCTTCTAGTTATATAAATCATTTTTTCTTTTTGAGAATGGCAAATATACGACCTTTTTACGCAAAGGAATTGGTATCTTTGCACTATGAATTTCCTAATTGTAACGGCAACGAAAGAGGAGTTGACACTTGATTGCAATCACCATTTGGTGACTGGTATTGGGATGATCTCTACGGCAATTGCTGTGACTAAGGAACTCTCCAAAAATCAATATGATTTGGTTATTAATATCGGTATCGCTGGCTCTTTTAATCGCTCTTTAGAAGTTGGAAATGTAGTTGAGGTAAGTGAAGATTACCTTTCAGAATTAGGAGCCCAAGATGGTAATAGATTCCTTTCGCCTTTAGAGATGGAATTAGATATTAACTATAAAGTCGTTATGCCAGAACAGACACATCTCAAAAAAGTAAGAGGCATTACAGTAAATACAGTGCATGGTGATGAATTGTCAATTATGAAAATTGTTCATCGTCTAAATCCACAAGTTGAAAGCATGGAAGGTGCTGCTTGTATGTTGGCCTGTAAAGATGCAAATGTTCCGTGTGTTCAAATTAGAGCAATTTCAAATGTTGTAGAAAAAAGAAATAAGTCCAATTGGAATATACCTTTAGCTATTCAACAATTAAATAAAGAGTTAGAACAATTTATTTCAACATTATGAAGCTAACTCTCGGTTTTTCTCCATGTCCTAACGATACTTTTATGTTTGATGCTTTGGTGCATCAGAAAGTTGATACTGAAGGATTAGAATTTGATGTTAGGCTTGAAGATGTTGAAACATTAAACCGTATGGCTTTAGAAAAACAATTGGACATTACTAAGTTGTCCTTCAATGCTTTTTTGCACGCTAATTCAGATTATATTCTACTACAAAGTGGCTCAGCATTGGGAAAGAATTGTGGTCCTTTAGTAATTTCAAAAAAAGATAAGTCCCTATTTAATTCTAACTCTACAGTTGCTATTCCTGGAATATATACCACAGCACATAGTTTATTTAAGTTAGCGTTTCCAACATTTACAAATACAAAGGAGATTGTTTTTTCTGAAATTGAAGATGCGGTTCTTAATGATACTGTTGACGCAGGCGTTATTATTCACGAAAATAGATTTACATACAAGCAAAAAGGGCTTAAAAAAGTTATGGATTTAGGAGAATATTGGGAATCAGAAACTAATCTGCCAATTCCATTGGGTGGAATAGCTATTTCAAGAGTTATTAGTACCGAAATTCAACAAAAAGTACAACGAGTTTTGAAACGCTCTTTAGAATATGCTTTTCAAAACCCTAAAAGTTCAGAAGAGTATGTATGTCAGTATGCTCAAGAAATGAGTTATGATGTGATGCAAAAACACATACAACTTTATGTCAATGAATATTCTGTGAATTTGGGTAAAGAGGGTATAAAAGCAATTGTTTATTTATTTGAAAGAAACAATGTTTCTTCAGAAAATATCTTTGTCGAGCTATAACTCTTCGGACAAATCAACTAGAAAACTTCTTATTTCTTTTAGTCTTGAGACAATCTCAAAATTGTTGATAGTGTCGTCTTTATTTTCCTTAAGTTTCTTTTTGGCACCTTCTAAAGTGAATCCTCTTTCCTTTACAAGATGGTAGATGATTTTTAGATTTTCAAAATCAACTTTTGTAAACATCCTGTTTCCTTTCTTATTCTTTTTAGGCTGAAGCATATCAAATTCTTTTTCCCAAAATCGAATTAGAGATACATTTACATCCAAAGTTTTCGCAACTTCTCCTATGGAGTAGTATAACTTTTCAATGGGTTTCTCTTTGTAAGGCATATTAGTCGAAGGATTGGTTTTCTTGTGAAGAAAGTTCAAGCATTCTGTCAAACTCATCGGGAGATAAGTCATTGTGGAAGTAATAAGCCGGATTAATTTTTTTACCGTCTTTATGCACTTCATAATGAAGGTGAGGAGCGGTTGATTTACCCGTGCTTCCTACATATCCTATAACATCGCCACGTTTTACTTTTTGACCTTTACTTACAGTGTATTTTGTCATGTGAGCATATAGCGACTCATAGCCATACCCATGATCAATAACGATATGATTACCAAAGCCTCTTCTACTTCGTTGAGTTTTAGCAACTTTTCCATCACCAGTAGCATATATTGGTGTGCCTTTTGGAGCTGAAAAGTCTACACCATAATGAAATTTTGGCTTTTTGTAGTAGGGATCAATACGTCTTCCATAGCCTGAAGCAATTCGCTTTAGTTCTTTATTTTTTACTGGTTGAATAGCAGGAATAGAAGCCATCATATCAGACTTCCTTTGTGCCATTTCAATAACTTCATCGAATGACTTAGATTGTATATAGAGCTGTTTAGAGATTTGGTCAACCTTTTTTACGGTAGAAATTAGTATTTCAGAGTTGTCGTAACCTTCAAGGTCTTTATAACGATTAACTCCACCAATTCCAGCTTTACGTATTGAGTTTGGAATTGGCTCAGCTTCAAAAATTACTCGATAAATGTTATCATCTCTATCTTTAATATTTTCTAACACTGATGAAATTTGATTGAGACTTTTATCCATTAATTCATATTGGAGTTTGAGTTTATCAAGCTCCCGCTTCAACATTTTTTCCTTTGGACTATCAAAGAAGTTAAAGGCAGCAATTACCATAATAAATCCGAAAAAAGCACTCGCAAACATGAAAACAGAAACATTTTTTAATCTGTGTTTCCATGTTTTTTCGATTCTCTTGTAGGAAAGAGATTTTTTATCGTAATAATACTTTGCTTTTTTCATAAGGTATTTTACCTAAATTTGCCACAAAAGTACGTAATTCGTGTAAATTAAGCATTACCTCTGTTCTTCTTGTTAACAGAAAAATGTGAATTGTAAACTTATACTGTAAAAATGAAATCGACAGAAATTCGTAATCAGTTTTTAAGATTCTTTGAAGAAAAGACCCACTTGGTTGTATCATCAGCACCTATGGTTGTGAAAAATGACCCTACTTTGATGTTTACAAATGCTGGTATGAATCAGTTTAAGGATTACTTTTTAGGAAATACAGTTCCTAAGGAAAAGCGTATTTGTGATACTCAAAAATGCCTTAGAGTTTCTGGTAAGCATAACGATTTGGAAGAAGTTGGTTACGATACGTATCACCATACGATGTTTGAAATGTTAGGAAACTGGTCTTTTGGAGACTATTTCAAAAAAGAAGCTATCGAATGGGCATGGGAATTACTGACAGAGGTTTTTAAAATAGATAAGGATAGGTTGTATGTTTCAGTGTTTGAAGGAAGTACTGAAGACGGATTGGATAAAGATAACGAAGCCTTTGAAATATGGTCTAAGTTGATAGACTCAAGTCGCATCATTGATGGTAGTAAAAAAGATAACTTTTGGGAAATGGGTGAAGTTGGTCCATGTGGCCCATGTTCTGAGATACATGTTGATATCCGCCCCGATGAAGACCGAAAAAAAATTGATGGAAAAACATTAGTAAACGCTGATCATCCAGAGGTCATTGAAGTATGGAATTTAGTTTTCATGCAATTCAATAGAAAGATGGATGGTAGCTTAGAGGCTTTACCACAAACGCATGTTGATACTGGCATGGGCTTTGAGCGTTTATGCATGGTGCTTCAAGGAGTGCAGTCTAACTACGATACGGATATCTTTCAGCCTATCATCAAAAAGATTGCCTCGCTTTCAAACAAAACATATGGGGCAGATGAAAAAGACGATATCGCTATGCGTGTTATAGCCGATCATTTAAGAGCAGTTTCATTTTCCATTGCTGACGGTCAATTGCCATCAAATACTGGAGCAGGTTATGTTATCAGAAGAATACTAAGAAGAGCTGTTCGTTATGCCTTTACCTTTTTAGATGCTAAAGACCCTTTTATGTGTCATCTTGTTGATGAACTTGTTGGAAATATGGGTAATCAGTTCAAAGAACTGACGTCACAATCTGATTTGATAAAAAAAGTGATTCAAGAAGAAGAAACCTCATTTTTGAAAACATTAGATAAGGGAATAGCTCGTTTTGAAACAATTGACTTGAAAGATAATGTTGTTTCTGGAAAAGATGCTTTTGAACTCTACGATACCTTTGGATTTCCAATTGATTTAACGCAACTTTTGGCGCAAGAAAAAAACTGTATAGTCAATATTGAAGCCTTTGATTCTTTATTAGAGCTTCAAAAAGAAAGGTCAAGAAAAGCTACATCTTTAGAAACAGATGATTGGGTGGTATTGTTTGAAGATGAAGTAGAAGAGTTTATTGGATACGAATCATCAGAATCTAAGGTAAAAATTGTTAGGTACAGAAAGGTCAAGCAAAAAGGTCAAGAGTTTTACCATTTAGTATTTAATCTTACGCCATTTTATCCCGAAGGTGGAGGTCAAGTCGGAGATACCGGGCAATTAGTTAACGATTCTGAAGTCATTGAGATTTTGGACACTAAGAAGGAAAATAATTTAATCGTTCATATTGTTGACACTCTACCAGCTCATATTTTCTCTGATTTTACTGCCAAAGTAGATATTACAAAAAGAAAAAATACAGCCAATAATCATACTGCAACTCATTTACTTCATGAAACGCTTAGAGAGGTTTTAGGCGAGCATGTTTCACAAAAAGGATCCTTAGTAAATTCTGATTATTTACGTTTTGATTTTTCTCATTTCTCAAAAGTTGACAGCGAAGATTTGAAAACAATAGAAGAAACTGTAAACTCTAAAATTCGTGCTAATTTTTCACTTGAAGAGTTTAGAAATCTTCCTTTTACAAGAGCAGAAGAAATGGGTGCCATGGCACTTTTTGGCGAAAAATATGGCGATACCGTAAGGGTTATTAAGTTTGGAAGTTCTACAGAACTTTGTGGAGGCATTCACGTTGAGTCTACTGGTGAAATAGGGCTTTTTAAAATTCTTTCTGAAAGTGCTGTTGCTTCAGGTGTTAGAAGAATTGAAGCCGTATCTGCTGAAAATGCTATTCGTTTTTACGAGGAGAAACTTGCGGTCTTAAATCAATTACAAGGGACTTTAAAAACAAATGATTTATTAAAGTCAGTAAGTCAATTAGTAGAAGAAAATCAAACTCTCAATAAAAAGATAAATCAGCTTAATTCTGAGAAAGCAGGCGATTTGTTGGGCGATTTAATGAATAAGGCTGAAGAAATTAATGGAGTAAACTTAGTTTCTAGTGAGGTGGATTTAGATTCAAAAAGTATAAAAAATCTAGCCTTTAAATTAATTAAGGAGAACAACAATCTGTTATTAGTATTGGCATCAAAAACAGATGGAAAGGCTATGCTAACCGTTGCTGTTTCGGAGGAACTCTCAAAAAATAAAGATTTACACGCTGGAAAAATGGTTAAGGAATTGGCAGTAGAAATTAGTGGTGGTGGCGGTGGTCAAGCCTTTTTTGCTACGGCTGGTGGTAAAGATATTTCCGGTATTCCAAAGGCTCTAGCTAAAGCCAAATCATTCCTCTAAAAGAAATGGGTTAAAGCACCTTCTTTTAAGGCATATTTAGATCGTTTAATACTTTTAATATGGGTTTTCTTGAGAATATAGTTTATGAAAATGACGGATATAACTATCATGTCAGCTCTCATTTCAATCATACCTGGAGTTGCAATTCTTTGAGTGAGGTTGCTTTCAATGATGTGCTGTTGTGCCCAATTGTATTCCTCTAATTTGATATCGCAATATTTTTTCTTTATTCTATTTTTGTCATTATACTGATGACAAATCATGTCTACTAATGTATCAAATGAGCCTGATGAACCTATTAGCTTCACACAAGGGGTCTTGGATAATTCTTCAATTAAGTCTTTTAGATTTGATTCAAAGTAGGCTTCAATTTTATGAATATCATTAGCTGTAATTGGGTCTGATGGTTTAAATCGCTCCTTTAGTCTAGATACTCCTAATTGATAACTTTTAGCCCATGAAAGTCCCTGTTTATTTGCAATTATAAATTCAGTGCTTCCTCCTCCAATATCAATTATCAAATCGTATGATTCTTCAAAAGGAACAGCTTCTTTTATACCATAATAAATTAGCTCAGCTTCTTTAGTGCCATTAATCACTTCAATGTTGAGTTCAAGTAGTTCATCAACATCTTTTACAAAATTATGCCCGTTTGTTGTGGACCGAATAGCTGAAGTTGCAAATGCCCTATACTTATCTACTTCATATTCATTTATAGTTTTCATTTGACTTTTGAGGGCTTTTATACCTCTTTGATAAGCCTTTGGTGCTATTATTCCTTTATCAATACCGCCTTCGCCTAGTTTTACTGGAATTTTATTTTTAAAGACAGTAGTGAAATTTCCATTTTTATCTTTATCAGCAATGAGTAAGTTAAATGTATTTGTTCCTAAATCAATAATTGCTATTCTCATATTATTAGTCATTATACCTTAGCCACTTCCATAGTTCTTTGTAGCTAATTTTTTTACCATACATAAGGATGCCAACTCTGTAAATTTTGCTAGCTAGCCATATTGTAAATAAAAAGCCAAGAATTAATAAAGTTACTGAAAGCAATAATTCGTGAATCGGTACTCCAAAAGGTATCCTTGCAATCATTATGATGGGTGAGGTGAAAGGAATCATAGATAGCCAATAAGCCATCCCGCTATGAGGGTTATCAATTACTACCTGAACTAAAATAAAAGATAGAATGAGTGGAATAGTAATGGGAAGTATAAATTGTTGGCTATCCGTTTCTTGATCTGAAGCTGAGCCAATAGCGGCAAATAAAGAGCCATACAGCAAATAACCACCTAAGAAATAAATTATGAAGGTGATAAGTAGTTTTTTAATTGGAAGTGCCATCAGTGAGGTGTTTATTTCAGATGCTAAAGTACTTTCATAGGTGCTTAAATTAGTGAGGTCAACCTCTGCTGAAAGTAAGCCATTGGCGATGAGTAAAAATACAGAGCCTAATATTATCCACATAGCAAATTGACTTAAGCCAACTAAAGCGACGCTTATAATCTTTCCAAACATAAGTTCAAATGGCTTTACAGACGATATTATAATTTCAACTATTCTATTGGTTTTTTCTTCAATCACACTACGCATAACCATTGTGCCATACATAAAAATGAATATGTAAATCAGAAATCCGCCTATTAATCCAATTCCAAAGCTAGCTTCAGAATTTCCTGCGGTGTTTTGTCCGTTCTTATCAACAATATAGGTTTTTAGGGAAGTGTTGCTTTCTGAGTTTTTTATTTTGTCTAAATCAATACCATTTCTAAGTAGGTAAATATTGGTTAGTTGTTTGTCTATTTGATTCTCTATGGTGTTTTTTACAGATAAGCTCATCTGATTTTCTGAATAGACTTCTATGTTATTTTCAATTTGTGGTAAAGAATCAACTTTAGGAATATGCAATACAAAGTCATACGTATCAATTAATATTGATTTATTTTCTTCAAAATTTGACTGATTGAGCTCAACGTATTTTACGCTTTTAGTAGACGTAAATTCCAATTCAATGAAATCGTTTTCATCAATTATTGCCACTGATGATTGTTCATCATTATTATAGGCAAGAAGGGTAGGGACAACAAAAATCCCAATCATAAATAGAGGGGTTAAAAGCGTCATAATGATGAAACTCTTTTTGCGTACTCTTGATAAGTACTCCCTTTTTATTATTAAAAACAGTTTATTCATTGCTTACGGATTGAATGAATACATCATTTATAGTCGGAAGTTTTTCATTAAAGCTAAAAACATCTACTTGCTTGACTAATTGTTGAATTAAGGTGTGTGTGTACTCCTTGTCCTTAGCTTTAAATACGGAGTATCCATCCTTTGATAGTATTGTATCAAAATGCTCAATATTAGACTTTAATTCACCTTTGTATTTGACTTCAAAAATATGTGATTTGAAATCTTGTTTTATATCTTCCACACTGCCTTCTAATATACATTGACCGGAATTGACTAAGGCGATATCATCACAAAGCTCTTCCACGGATTCCATCCTATGTGTTGAAAGTAGAATAGTGCTACCACTTTCTTTTAATGCTAAAATTTCATTTTTTATAATTTCTGTATTTATGGGATCAAATCCAGTGAAAGGTTCATCTAAAATAATGAGTTTAGGTTGATGAATTATAGTGCTTACAAATTGAACTTTTTGAGCCATCCCCTTAGAAAGCTCTTCTACTTTCTTGTGAAGCCAGTCCATCATGTTTAATTTCTTAAACCAATAATGAATTTTTTGTTTGGCGTCATCTTTAGATAATCCTTTGAGTTGAGCTAAGTATAGGCATTGTTCACCCACTTTCATGCTTTTATAAAGTCCTCGTTCTTCAGGTAAATAGCCAATGTTTTGGATGTGTTTTCTTTTGAAATTTTCACCGAAAAATAAAATTTCACCTTTATCAGGTGCAGTAATTTGGTTGATGATTCTGATTAGAGTGGTTTTGCCAGCACCATTAGGTCCAAGCAATCCAAATATTCTACCCTCCTTAATGTTCATCGAAATAGTATCCAGAGCTTTTTTATTCTCATACTCTTTCACTACGTTTTTTATCTCTAGTATATTCATTCTTCTAATAAACTAATGGAGTAGGGGGCTAGCTCTACTTCGCTTTCAAGGCTTTGTTTAATGACATTACTTTTAGAGTCAGATGGTTGTGCATAGTGTTGCTCCATTTCACATTTACCCATTATTTTGTCTAAATCTATCGTCAACATTTCTTCGCTAAAATTGATAATGAGGAGTTTAGCTTTTTGATCTTCGTAGCTAATATAAGCATGGATGGGCGAAAATGTAGTGTTTTTTTCTTCTTTTAGATTGTTTGGGTATTCTTTGCTCTTTGCGTTATAATTAATTGTCCAAGGTCTTACATTTATCTTTGTTTGATAGAGTCGGTCAGCATTTTCGGTAAGTCTATTCCACAATGAAGTTACAATACCACTAGACGTAGGTTTTAGATATTCATCACCCTTGTCCATGAGTTGAAGTGCTGCAAAAACAGGAAATTTCTCAGCCCCAATACTATGAAAATGAAACATTTCAGAATCAGTTTGCTTGAGTAATTCATTGATTTGACTAGCAACAAGTAAGCCGTGTGCCCATTTGTTATTGATTGAGTATGGCTGTTGTTCTATCATATTATACTCCGTAACCCAAGTGGAAAATGTTGAAGTATTATTCCATCTCCAATTTTGTAGTCTGAATTCCAAATCTACTTTAGGAAATGCTATTAGCTTTTTGTAGCCAGAATTAGTTTCAATCTGATATTTGGGATTTTTGAAATGGCTATAATAATGGAGAATGAAATGAAATTGATCAAGTTTAGATGTTGAAAATGAACGTTTCAAAGCTGATGATAATTTTTCGTTCCAATTTCGTGTTCTTCTATTCTTGTCGCCTCCTACAACGCCAATGTGTGCGTTGGGAAACTCTTTCAAAATTGCTTTTGACCAACTAATACAAGTGTCAATGTAATTATCAACTGTTGGATAAATATGTTTAGTGAGTAAATTTTCGGCATATACTTCATTGCCAAGTTCAATGTATTTGACGTCTATACCAATCTTCTTTGCCCGACGAAGTAGCTCTAATTCTTTTTCCAGGTGGCTTGTTATTACATTCAGTGTAATCACCGCTTTAGATTGGGTAGATGATAGAGCTTTGGAGAACTCTTCAATCGTATTGTATTTGGGTCTTTTGGCATTGTATCGGTGTAGTTGCCTCCAAAATGAATTTGATTTTCTGTTGTCTTTAGTTAATTGCCTCAACTCATCGACATTAGCTATAGTTTTACCCTCGTACTCGAATTTCTTTTCCTGAAGAATTGGAAGCAACTCATCAAATGACATTGTCCAACCTTTTTCCCAATCCCAGTACAAGCCATTACTGCCTCCAGGGTAACGTAGTGTTTTTGGATGTAGTTGGTTTAGGGCTTTAGAGAAATTAGGCTCGCTCCAAATTGGAGTATTTGACATATCAGAATTGTATCCCATTAATGGCACTTCAATTTCTTTGTCAATAGTTATAGTTAGTTTTTTTTGAGCGAAAGAATGGCTCGAAATAAAAATACTTAAAGAAAGTAAAACTCTAATTGTGTTTTTATTCAATGCCATATGTAAAAAATTTAAGTTTAATTAAACATATCTTTTACTCTTTCAAAAAATGATTTGTCTGAAGAGGTAGGGTTTGGTACAAAACTTTTAGAGTCTTTTAAACCTTTAAAAATTTTCAATTCGTCTTTGGTTAAGTTTTGCGGAGTCCATACATTTATATGAACGAGCAAATCGCCTTTTCCGTATCCATTCAATGAGGGTAGTCCTTTGCTTTTGAGTCTAAGGATTTTACCACTTTGTGTTCCAGCTTCAATTTTGATTTTTGCTTTGCCACTTATGGTAGGAATTACAACATCATTACCAAGTACAGCATCTGTTAAGCTTACATAACAATCGTAGTGTAAGTTATTGTTTTCCCTTTTTAAATCTGTATGCTCTTCAACTTCGATTAGTATAATTAAATCACCTGCGTAGCCATCAAAAGGAGCTGCATTTCCTTTTCCACTTACTTTTAGCTGCATTCCATCCTCTACACCTGCTGGAATATTGATGCTTACAATATCCTCTTTTTGTATCAAACCATTGGCATCAGAACCTTTAGGTCTTTTATCGATAGTCTTTCCTAATCCGTTACAGCTTGGGCAGACTGCTGACGTTTGCATTTGTCCTAAAATCGTATTGGATACTCGAGTAACTTGACCGTTTCCACCACATGTAACACAAGTATTGTAGGTTACACCTTCTGCTTGTACAAGTTTTTTGACTTTTATTTTTTTGTCAATTCCGTTAGCTACGTCTTCAAGAGTAAGTTTTAGTTTGATTCTAAGGTTAGTGCCTTTGTTAACTCTTCGGCCTCCTCTGCTACCACCTCCAAAAAAACTATCAAAGGGGCTGCCACCACCTCCAAAAATATCGCCAAACTGTGAGAATATGTCATCCATATTCATGCCGCCGCCACCACCAAAACCACCGCGGTTGCCCATTCCTGCATGACCAAATTGGTCATAACGTTTCTTTTTATCAGTATTGCTTAAAACATCATAGGCTTCAGCAGCTTCTTTGAATTTTTCTTCAGCTGCCTTGTCATCAGGATTTTTGTCGGGATGGTACTTTATGGCCATCTTTCGATAAGCTTTTTTAATTTCGCTATCGCTAGCGGATTTGCTAACGCCTAATACTTCGTAATAGTCTCTTTTACTCATTTTATTCGTTGTTAGCTACTACAACTTTAGCGTAGCGAATTACTTTATCATTTAAAAAATACCCTTTTTCAATAACGTCAATAATTTTACCTTTCATATCGTCAGAAGGCGCAGGGACGTTTGTGATAGCCTCATGAAAATCAGTATTTAATTCTGTGCCAATTGGATTGTCAATTGCTTTCAAGCCTTTTGATTCTAAAATACTAATTAACTTATTGTAGATTAAAACAACTCCTTCATCTTCTTCTTCACTAGCCTTGATTGAACGCTCGAAGTCATCAACGATTGGAAGGAGAGCGCTAAGAACACTTTCTCCAGCTGTTTTGTAGAGTTCAATTCGTTCTTTGGCTGTTCGTTTTTTGAAATTTTCGAATTCAGCAAAAAGTCTTAGGTGTTTGTCGTTGAGTTCTGAAAATTTCTCTTCGATAGTTACCTCTTCAATTTCTTTTTTAGATTCTTTTTTCTTTTTCGCCATTTTAATAAGATTGTTATTGACAAACTTAATATCAAAAATAATGCCAAAATATCAGATTAGACATTTTGTCATACGTTTGACAAACTAATAAAACTGTTTTAGTTGATTTTTTGAGAATTAAGGAACTTATTTAAAGCGTCTCCTTTTAAGTCTTTAGCAATAATTTCACCTTCTCCATTAAGGACAAAGGTTTGAGGAATTGAACGCACTCCATATATGGATGCGGCATCCGACTGCCATCCTTTCAAATCACTAACGTGGTATTCCCAAAATAGTTTATCGTCTGTCATTGCTTTTAGCCAACTGCTTAGTTTTTTGTCTAGAGAAACACTGTATACTTCCAGTCCTTTTCCGTTTTTAAATCTTGCGTTTTTAAACCTTTTGTAGGTGGAAACTAAGTTTGGGTTTTCTCTACGGCATGGTCCGCACCACGATGCCCAAAAATCAACAATAACATATTTACCTCTCAATGAAGATAACTTCATTATTTTTTCTCTAGGATTTTCATAAGCTAACTCTGGAGCCGAATCGCCAATTTTTAGGGCTTGAGAATAGGAGTCAAGCGTTAGAAATGCAATTAGTGAAAAGAAAAATATTTTTTTCATAATATGATAAATGTTAGTCAACTCTTTTGATGTTTGCACCTAACTTATTTAGTCTCTCGTCAATATTTTGGTATCCTCTGTCAATCTGATTTATGTTGTCAATTACACTAGTTCCGTCGGCAGAAAGAGCTGCTATAAGTAATGAAACTCCTGCTCTAATATCTGGCGAAGTCATTCTGGTAGCTCTTAATGCTGATTTTCTGTCTAATCCAATTACAGAAGCTCTGTGTGGGTCACATAAGATAATTTGCGCACCCATATCAATCAGCTTATCCGTAAAGAATAATCTGCTTTCGAACATCTTTTGATGAATTAAAACACTTCCTCTAGCTTGGGTAGCTACAACTAAAATTATACTCAATAAATCAGGAGTAAATCCTGGCCATGGTGCATCGGAAATGGTTAAAATTGAACCGTCTATAAAATTCTCAATTTCATAACTTTCTTGTGAAGGTATGTAAATATCATCGCCACGTCTTTCTAGTTTTATTCCTAATTTCTGAAAAACACTTGGGATAATTCCTAATTCATCGTATTGAACATTTTTTATTGTTAGTTCTGACTGAGTCATAGCGGCTAGACCGATAAACGAGCCGATTTCAATCATATCAGGAAGTATAGTGTGCTCGCATCCTTTGAGTTCTTTTACTCCTTCAATGGTAAGAAGGTTTGAGCCAATACCACTTATATTAGCACCCATTCTGTTAAGCATTTTGCACAACTGTTGTAGGTAAGGCTCACAAGCAGCATTGTATATGGTTGTTATTCCTTCTGCCATTACTGCAGTCATAACAATGTTTGCGGTTCCAGTAACAGAGGCCTCATCCATTAGCATATAGGTGCCTTTGAGTCCGTCAGTCGTGACTCTGTAAAAACTTTCTTTGCTGTCGTATTCAAATTTTGCGCCTAACCTTTCAAAGCCAATGAAGTGAGTGTCTAATCGTCTTCTACCAATTTTATCACCACCTGGCTTAGGGATATATCCTTTTCCAAATCTAGCGAGTAGAGGACCTACAATCATTATGGAGCCTCGTATTCTAGTCCCTTTAGTTTTAAATTCATCTGATGTCAAATAATCAAGATTTATTTCATCAGATTGAAAGGTATAGCTATTAGGACTTAGTTTTTGAATTTTTACCCCTAAGTCAGATAATAAGTCGATTAAAATATTGATGTCGACAATATCAGGTAGGTTGTAAATTGTAATCTTTTCAGCAGATAATAGTACTGCACAGAGTATTTGAAGGGCCTCATTTTTTGCGCCTTGGGGAATAATCTCACCACTTAATTTTCTCCCACCCTCTATAATAAATGAACTCATTTAGTTTCGTTGTTGATTTCTGCCTCGGTTATTTTTCTTTTTCTTCTTTGGAGAAGAGCTTTGTTTTACGTTAGGTGCAAATTTTGATAATTCAATACCTTCTTGAATTTCTAAATTGTTGTTAGATAATTTTTTCAGATGATTGAAAATTACTTCATCCTCTACAAAGTCAAGAATCCAATTGACGTATGATTTTTTCATTTGGTTAGCAATGGCAATAACAAGCTTATTCTTTAGCTCTTTGTCTTCCATTTTTATTGCCTCTACAATCATTTTTTCAATGACTTTACCGTAATGATTGTACTTAATTTTACTGTTAGGGTAACCTAATGGTTCTGGCTTTTCAAATAATTTTTCAATGACTGGTTTCTCGTAAGGAGAATCAACATCTAGTTTGAAATCTGAAATTACATAAAGATGATCCCAAAGTTTATGTTTGAAGTCAGCCACATCTCTTAAGTGTGGGTTGAGGTCTCCCATAATGTTTATAATGCCTTCAACAAAGCGTTGTCTGTCTTTTTTATCTTTTATTTCGATGGCGTGCTCGACAAGTTTTTGGATATGTCTTCCATACTCAGAAATGACTAGTTTGTTTCTGGAAGTATTGTATTCTAATTCCATTCAAGAAAGTGTTTGTAATTATTTTTCGAAAGTACGTTTTATTTTTAAACTATTTTAATTGATAATTGTCAATTTAGCAAATTTTAGAAGAAGAGTTTTTTGACCATTTCCTTCAAAGAAAATTGTAGCCTTTTTATTTCCTGCATGCCCTTCAATTTGCAAGATTTTCCCTTTGCCAAACCTTTCGTGACTAACATTCATGCCTGTTTGAAGCTGATTATTACTGGAAGATTGATCGCCAGCTTTAGTCATTGCTACATTGGCTTTAGTTAGATTTTGAGGAGTATATTTCTGAGTAATATTTGGTTTTTTATTACTAGTAGTTGGTTTGTTAAAGTATTGCTTTTTTACGTTTACTCTGAGATTAGTATTGTTTTGAGGTTTTACTCTATCTCTTTTTTGAATCTCCCAATCCAAAAACTCGTCGTCAATTTCGTGTAAAAATCGACTTGGTTCACAGTCTATTAGTTGTCCCCATCTCCAACGACTAGTTGCATAAGAAAGATTAACATATTTTTTTGCTCTTGTTATAGCAACATAAAAAAGCCTGCGTTCTTCTTCTAATTCTTCTCGAGAATGAACAGAAAGCTGAGAGGGGAATAAATTTTCTTCAAGACCGACTATGTATACATAAGGAAATTCTAAACCTTTTGCAGCGTGAATAGTCATCATCGATACTTTATTTCTATCCTCTTTATCTTCTTCTTTATCCTGATCTGTAATTAGAGCCACGTCTTGCATGAAGAAGTCTAATGAAGTTGGTTCTTCCCTTTTTTTATTTTTTTCTACAAAATCTTTGATAGCATTAAGAAGCTCTTGAACATTTTCATATCGACTAACTCCTTCTGGTGTTTTGTCCTTGTCAAGTTCTCTTAGAAGCGATGTTGATTTGGCAATGCTATTGGCAAGTTTGTAGGCATCTTCATTCAATTGAGCTTTGAAGCTATTTATTAAAACAGCAAAATCAGTGAGTTTCTGTAAGGTGCTTTTGTTCACACCAATTAAAGAGTGGTAATCAGGATTTTGGATGCATTCAAAAATACTTGTGTTATACGTTCGCGAGCAGATAATAAGTTTTTGAATAGTAGTGTTTCCAATTCCTCTTGTTGGGAAATTAATAATTCTTTTTAAAGACTCTTCATCTTTGGGATTGATTACAATTCTGAAATAGGCAAGTAAATCTTTCACCTCTTTTCTCTGGTAAAATGATAGTCCACCATAAATTTTAAAGGGGATGTTTCGTCTTCTGAGTGATTCTTCAAGAGACCTTGACTGAGCATTTGTCCTGTATAGTATGGCAAAATCACTGTAAGGAACCCTCTCATTCATTTGAATTTCAAAGATGGATTGACCAATAACTTGCCCTTCTTCATTATCACTAAAGGTTTTACAAACCTTTAATGCTGAACCCTTTTGATTTTTACTGTAAACTGTTTTTTTAATTTGATTTTTATTGTGTTTAATAAGACTATTTGCAGCATTCACAATTGTTTGAGATGATCTGTAGTTTTGTTCAAGTTTAACAGTTTCAAAATCAGGATAATCATTTTTGAAGTTTAAAATATTTTGAATGTTAGCGCCTCTAAAAGCGTATATACTTTGGGCGTCATCTCCAACCACACAAATATTCTCATTCATAGCAGCTAAACGCTTAACAATCATATACTGTACTTGATTGGTATCTTGGTACTCATCTACTAAGATGTACTTGAATTTGTTTTGGTATTTATTGAGGGTTTCAGGAAAGTCTCTTAACAAAATAAAAGTATTGAAAAGTAGATCGTCAAAATCCATTGATCCGGATGAAAACAGCCTGTTTTGATAGGTCTTGTAAATCATTGCCATTTCCTTAAGTCTTCGGCTCGAATCTTCGGCTTGTAGTGATGCATTAGACATATAACTAACGTATGAAACCAAATTGTTTTTTAGTTGGCTGATTCTAGAAAGTAGCACGTTAGGCTTGTAAATGTCCTTGTCTAGATTTAATTCTTTGACAATGCTTTTTAGGAGGTTCTTAGAATCGGAAGTGTCATAAATTGTGAAGTTTTGCGGATAGTTAAGTTTGTCGGATTCAATTCTTAAAATTTTTGAAAAAACAGAGTGGAAAGTACCCATCCATAAGTTTTGTGCTTCAGGACCAATTAATGAATGAATCCGTTCTCTCATTTCTTTAGCTGCCTTGTTGGTAAATGTCAGCGAAAGTATGTTAAAAGGGTCAATTCCTTTTTGAATCAAATGAGCAATTCTGTATGTTAAAACTCTGGTCTTTCCTGAGCCTGCTCCAGCAATGACCATAATAGGTCCTTTAGTATGTTCAACAGCTTGTCTTTGTGAGAGGTTTAATTCCGCTAAAAAATTTTCCAAAGTGATGATTGATTAAATTTTGAAAAGCATAATTGTATGCTCAAAAATAGAGTTTAAAAACGGTTTTTTAAATACTATATAAAGTCAGTTTTCAACAAAATTGTTTTGCCATAAAAAAAGAGTAATTTCGCAATCAGATTATGACAAGATTATTCATTTTATTACTCTTATTTTTACATTTTGTCGCATTTTCACAATGCAGTTTGGAAATTTCTGATACCACTCATGTAAACTGCAGTGGTGATAATACTGGTGCTTTTTCTTTTAATGTTACTGCCGTTGAGCCATACTCAATAAGTTTGAGCAATGGAGTCGTGTCAATGAATGGGACAGGCTTTTCAAATTTATATGCAGGTAATTATGAGGCCATTTTAATCGACAATGATTTATGTGCCGATACAGTTTCAATAAAAATAAAGGAGCCACAACAATTAAGTTCAATTTTAGAGTGCATTGGGTCAGAAATCATTTCTAATACAAATGGTGGTGTAGAAGAGTATGTTTACGCTTGGAGAAATGAAGCAGGTCAAGTGATGTCGAATAATACTTCGATTTTATTTGAAGCTAAGCAGTTTTATGATTTTGAAGTGATTGATTCAAAAGGCTGTAGTTTTAGAGATACTATTAACGTTTTAGCGGATTTTACAGTGAACGATTCTTTGGGTGAATTTCCTTTTGATATTTACATAACAAATATGAGTATTTCTGCCCTTTTCGGTTGGGACTTCGGAGATGGAAATACTTCTCAGACCAAAGACCCCATTTATACTTATGAAAATGTAGGTGATTATGATTTAACATTAACAGTGACAGATGATAGCCAATGTTCAGATAGCAAAGTTATTAAAATTGAGGTTCAAGGATTTGAGATGATGTTGGATGACTGGCAAGAAATGTACAACGCATTTAGCCCTAATGGGGATGGTATTAATGACAATTTTTCGTTTTTAGAAAATCATGCAATAGAAGATTTTGAAGTGAAAATATTTAACAGATGGGGTTCGGTAGTTTATAATTGGTCAAATCCAAATTACGAATGGGATGGGCTAAGCTTTAGCGGAAATAAATTAGCGCCAGGTGTCTATTATTATTTCATGAATGCACGAGGTTTTAATGGTAAAGTGTATGAAAAGAAAGGATCTGTAAGTATCTATTGATGTTAATTAGTGTGTGAGTACAGATTTTTACTAAATTGCGAGCTGATGCTTAATAATAAGTATCTTTGACAAATTAGTAAGATTTAAATGATATTTTTGTAAATTCAACTATGGAGAATTTACTTTTATTAATTGATATAAAATGATGAATATTAAAAGTTACTTTTTATTGGTTTTTAGCTCTTTGTTAATTGCCTCAAATACTTATGCTCAACAAGTGTTTATCAGTCAAGATTTTGAAAATCCGGCAACTATGGATTGGACACTTAATCAAGTTGTCCCATTTTTAGGAACGGTTTCTTCTACAAGTAACACATTTGTCGTTAACGACGTATACCAAGGTGGAATTGTTCAATTTGCTCCTTTTAATTTTCCACAAATTCCTAATACTGCAGATCAGGGCTATCAACCCAACAGTAATTACCTGCATACGGCCTCACTTTCTGGTTTAGCTGGTATTCCTCCAAATTTCCCGCCAGTTGAAAACTGTCATTATGCTGATCAGTTTTGGGATGGAGTAAATCAAGAACTTATTTGTGCCGTAACACCAGACTACAGTACTGTAGGGTTTGAAGGTGTTGATGTTTCTTATTGGTGGTTTAGTGGTGCTTCTGAATTTACTTTTGGAACAGAAGTATATTATTCTATTGATCAAGGAACGAATTGGATATTGATTGATGGTCCTTTGTCAGCAGATACAACTTGGCAACAAGCATATATTGATTTAGGAAATACACTAGACAATCAGCCAAACGTAAGGTTTGCGTTTGTATTTAATAATGAACTTGAAGATAACATTCTATCCCCTGGCGTTACAAACGCAAATATTGGTTTTGGTTTAGATGATTTTAGACTAATCGCAGATTGTGATTTTTCTTTACCTGATGATTACACTGTTTGTTCAGGAGAAGAAACTACAATTTTTGCTGATACCACATGGTATCAAACATTTAGTTGGAGTACTGGCTCAACTGTTGATAGTACTTCTTTAGTTATTAATGAAGATACAACATTGATTGTTGTAGCGATTAATGATTACTGTACAATAACTGATTCAATTACGGTTTTTGTGCAATATGACAGAGCCGATTTAGGTTTATCTGTCAATGGTGAAGTTAATGGTGTGGGAATTCCATGTCATGGAGACTGTAATGGTGAATTACAGCTTGAGGTAATTAATGGCACTGCTGAAAATGATGGTTCTTATACTGTTCAGTGGATGGACTCCTTAATGAATCCGATTAACGCTAACATTTCGGATGAAGTACTTAATAATTTCACTTCTACATTATCTTTGATTTGTGAAGGTAAATATTACGTCTCTGTTTTGGACGCTATTTGTACTATTCCAGAAATGGATTCCATAGAAATTTTTTCGAATGATTCTATTCAGAATGTATTTGCATTTGATTCCGTTTCATGCTACAATGGTGCCGATGGAGTAATAACTTCAAATCCTAGTGGCGGAATTGCACCCTACAGTTTTAACTGGGGGTCTTATGGAACTACTCAAACAATTTCATCACTACCAATCGGAACATACACTGTGGTCGTGACAGATAGCGTAGGATGTTCAGAGGATTTTAGTTTTGAAATCGAACAGCCTAATCAATTAATTGTTGATGCGTTTATTTCTGACGAAATCAGTTGTTATGGTGAATCAGACGGAGAACTTTCTGCTAACGTCTACGGAGGTATAGGAAGTTACACTTTTGTTTGGAGTCATCCAAACTATCCTTGGGTAGATGATGCTCAATTTAACCTTCAAACTCTACCAAACTTACCTTTCTCAGTTGGAGCGGATGATATTGAGATAAATCCTGACTATCAATCTTATTCAGACCCCTATGTATTAACAGTAACTGATGGCAATGGATGTCAATCTCAATCTGAAATTTTCCTTATTGAACCTCCTAAGTTAAACGTTGTTTTAACTCAACCGACCTTACCTGCTTATTGTAATAATAATTTACTAGGATTTAATACTGGATGGGCACAAGTTTCTGCAACTGGTGGTACACCTGACGCTAATGATAATTATAACTTTGTTTGGTCAGTAATAGGACAAACAGATGAAAACGTACTTTACAGTACAATTGATAACATGAACGCTGGCACATATGATGTTACTGTTGTTGACAGTAGGTTGTGTGCAGATCAACTTTCTGTTGATATTGGTTTAGACGCAACTTGGGAAGCATTTACTTCTACTGTTCCAGCTTCTTGTTTTGGATATAATGATGGTTCAGTTTCTATTTCTATGGAAGGTGGATGTGGCGACCCTGACAATTCTTGTGATTTTACATACTTCTGGAATGGAGGTGCGTCTACAGGCAATATACTTTCTAGTGTTGATAATTTACAACAAGGTGCATACTCTGTAACTGTTACTGATGAGTTCGGTTGTCAAGGGGTATATTCATTGACAGTTGATGGACCAACTAGAGTTGACTTTCAAATTACAAATTTAGTTGATCAGTCGTGTTTCAGTCCAACGGCATCTTCAGATGATGGAACTGTTGAGGTCGAGATTGTAGGTGGAGTTTCACCATACACAGTCAATTGGATAGATATGAATTCAATGAGCACCTACAATGGTACAACTTCTGATAATTTAACAATTACCGGTCTTACTGCAAGTGATTGGGATATTCAAATTACAGACTCTAACGGATGTAATGGAGTGTTTGACTTGACCTCTTTACATCCAAATCCATTTACAATAGATGATGGCATTGAGGTAACTTCAGCAATAAATACTGATGAGTTATTTTTAACCGATACAATTAACTGTTTTGGGACTTCTAACGGTATAGCATCGGTATTAAACCCTAATCCGAATTTTGAATATACATGGCATTT
Source organism: Flavobacteriales bacterium (assembly GCA_016779935.1). Taxonomy (NCBI): domain Bacteria; kingdom Pseudomonadati; phylum Bacteroidota; class Flavobacteriia; order Flavobacteriales; species Flavobacteriales bacterium. The sequence goes on along the minus strand of JADHMQ010000015.1, from coordinate 4,734 downwards.
ACAAAACTCTACTGATACAATTGATGAAGGTAGCACGACTACATTCTTACCCGCTGGAGATATTCAAGTAAAAGCTTCTTATTTACTTGGCCTGTGTGAGGCGACATCATCTTCAGTCACTATTGTTGAAAGAGCACCATTTATATTAAATAATAATAGTAGTACACCTTCATGTCACGAAAACGAAGATGCAGAAATTTCGGTTTCAGTAACAGGGGCTACACCATTTTTGAATAACGCACAACTATCTGACTATAACTTCTCCTGGTTCCCTTTAAATTTAAATGGTCAAGGAGTTTTGAATACTAACGGATCACTAGATATTGAAATTTCTAATTTAGATGGTGGAACGTATTATCTAGAAGTGGTTGATAGATATGGTTGCGATACTGTATTTACAATTGACATCGAGGACCCAGCATTAGTTGTAGCAAATATTTTTTCTACTGATTTAGATTGCCATGCCTCAAATGGATCTCCAACAGGTTCAATTAAAGTAGATGGTGTTGGAGGAACAACACCGTATCAGAGCTATAACATATCGTCAACGACCTCTAATGCAACTGGACTATTTAATGGTTTAACAGCTGGTTCATATGATGTTTCTGTAACTGATGCCAATGGCTGTGAGTCGCAAGTTTCGGAAATTATACTTTCTGAACCCTCACCACTTACCATTACGGCTAATTCTGTTGGTGTTGACTGTGATGGTGCAAATACTGGAGAAATAATAGCTGTAGCCAACGGAGGTACCCAGCCTTATAATAACTATACAATTTCAGGTGCTTCTAATTCAAACAGTTCTAATGGAGTCTTTAATGGTATTGTTGCTGGAAATTATGATGTAACAGTTTTTGATGATAATAATTGTCAGAAAACAGTCAACATCAATGTTTCTTCCCCGGCACCTTTTACTGCACCAACCATTACATTTAATGATCCAAGTTGCTTTGGGTTAGAAGATGGTTCTATTGATTTAACTATTGGTGGCGGAACAGAGCCATTAGTATTTGAGTGGTCAAACGGTGAAAATACAGAGGATATAAGCTTCCTGTCATCTGGGGCATATAGTGTCACTATTACCGATAAAAATGGTTGTCAGACATCTGCTAATCAAACACTAACAGATCCTGCTCAAATAGTGGCAGATTGGGTAATTAATTCGCCGGGAGCTAATGGAAGTCATTACATTCTTTCTCAACCCGCACCATTTAATGTTGAGTTTTCCGATATCAGTCAGAATACCGATATCAGTTTGAATCAATGGTGGGTTAATGGTATGAACATGACTGCAAATTTTTATGAAGGTTTTGCAACGAATTCATTCCAACATACGTTTAATGAAGTAGGAGACTATGATGTAGTGATGGAAGTATTCGATCCTTCTGGTACGTGTTCAGATACTATTTCATTAGTTGTATCGGTGCAAGGTATAATTGAATTTAACGCTTTCTCACCAAATGGCGATAACGTAAATGATGTATTCCATTTTGAGAATTATGGTATTCGTGACTTAAATGCTGTCATTTACAGTAGATGGGGAGATAAGATTTATGAGATAGAAAACCCTTCAGATGGTTGGGATGGTATATCGATGAATGGTCTTGAAGTTCCTGAGGGGGTGTATTTTTATGTTTTAAATGCTATTGGTGAGGACGGAACCCCATACAACGAAAAGGGTTCTGTTACACTTTACAGATAACACTTTAACCTTAAATTTAAATTGAATTAGCATGAGACAATTTTTAATTTTATTGCTTGTATTACTAGGCATTAATAGTAGTGCTCAATTTATAACTTCAGTTGATACTGTTTTGTGCTCTTCTCAAGATATTACACTGACAGCCTCAGGTGCAAATCTTAGTCCTTCATTTATAAACACAGATGATATTCATTCGGAAATCATTCCTATGGGTTTTGATTTTGAATTTTATGGAAACACTTATAACGAATGTATAATTTCAGCAAATGGATATATAACTTTTGATTTAACGCAAGAAGGTGTTTTTTCTCCATGGACTATAGGTAATGCTATTCCAAACCCTAACAATGTGCCAGAAAATGCTATAATGGCCCCTTGGCATGATATTGATCCAAGTGTTGGCGGATCTATTGTTTATGGAACCTACGGTGCAGCTCCTAATAGAGTGTTTTATGTTGTTTGGTGTAGTATGCCAATGTTTTCATGTAACGATTTAATTGTGGGTCAATATGCTTTACTTTTTGAAACATCCAATAAAATACAAATGCATCTTGATGAGAAGCCTCTTTGTGTCAATTGGAATGGTGGAGCAGCTATACAAGGTTTAGTTAACGAAAATAGCACCTTATTCGAAATTGTTGATGACCCTGTGCTTGGTCAGCCAAGAAACTTTCCCTTACAATGGGATGCTTCTGACGAGGGATGGGAGTTTCTTCCTAACGCAGATTTTACAGATTATACTGTAACAGAAATTCCATATAGCCCAATTGCAACAGGTACTGTAATATGGACAGATCAGTACGGAAATGTGTTAGGTGAAGATTTGGAAATTACGGTTACTCCTGATACAGGAGCAGTCTATTACTACATCACCGTAGTTGATGTATGTACAGGTGAAGTTATTCCTAAAGTAGATTCTATACTTATACAAACTTTCGCACAAACAAAAGCCGGTTTAGTTGGAAATGCAGGTGAGGATACTACAATTTTCTTATGTGATGTAACTAATGGAGCTGACTTTTTAGATTTATATAATTTTTTAGGTGATGAATATGATGAAGGTGGAATTTGGTTTAATGAAAATGACAATCAAGTTAATTCACAACAAAGTTTAGTTGAGAGCACTAGCGGTGATTATTCTTATATTACTTACGGAGTTAATGATTTATGTAATGATACTTCGTTTATTAATTTATTTGTAAACAAACTGCCTGATGCCGGTGAAATAGGTTTTAAGCTCGTTTGCTCAGGTGACCCTACTTTTAACATGTTTGATGAATTAACTGGAAATCCTCAGACAGGAGGTTCTTGGTACGACCCATCTCTTAACCCTGTTCCTTTTATTTTTGATCCATTGAGTTCAGAAGTTGGAATATATACCTATATTGTAGAAGGTGTTAATGCATGTCCATCTGACTCTCAAATATTATCAATTGATTATCAACAAGGTTTTGAAATAGAGACGTATTCAACACCTGTATCTTGTTATGGCTATGATAATGGCAGCATTACTTTATTTGCTGAAAATAATACGGTTAACCCAATAACCTTCTCAATAGACGGAGGTCAAACCTTTAATCAATTTAATTCATTTGAAAACCTTCAGTTTGGGACATACAATGTTTCTGTAAAAGATGGAAATGGCTGTATTACCGAAGAAGAACTTACAGTTTCTGCGGCACAAGCACCTATTAGTGTTCTCGCAACATCTACAGACGCTTTGTGTAATGGAGACAATTCAGCCTCAGTTAGTGTTTCCTCAATCTCAGGAGGTAATATCTCATCAAATGGATATTCTTACACTTGGTTTAATTCTGGAACAAATGAAGTGGTAGGAACTGATTCATCTATTTCTGTTACTGCTGGTGGATATTATTTAGTTGTTGAGGACGATAATGGCTGTCAGGGTTCCGACGAAGTTTCTGTTGAGCAGCCTAATCAAATATCATACAATATAGTTAAACAAGATATTTCTTGTAAAGGCAATGATGATGGATTCATTCAAATTCAAATTACTGGAGGTGGAACCCCTCCATATAATTTCAATTGGACAACTCAAGGCAATAACACATCATCAGTATTAAATAACCTTACAGCCGGCACATATGACTTAGAAATTTCAGATTTAAATAACTGTATTTCTAACTTGAGTATAGAGTTAACAGAGCCTGTGCTACCTCTTTCTATCGCTTTGACGAATATAGATGTCTCATGCTTTGGTGAACAATCTGGTTCTGCGTCAGTTTCAGTAACTGGTGGCACACCACCATATTCATACGATTGGAGCAGTGGTCATGTAACACCTGATGCTAATCAATTACCTTCAGGCTTACATACTGTTAGAGTTACTGATTTTCGAGGTTGTGAGGTAGTCGATACCATTCAAATATTTGAGAATAATGAAATACTAGCTTCTACAACTACTTCTGGAGTGTCTTGTTATGGATTCTCGGATGGAAATGCATCTGTTTCTGCCTATGGAGGTACTGGGACATTAGATTATACATGGTCAACGGGTGATATTACTACAACAATACTTAATCAGCCTTATGGCGATTATTGGCTTAAGGTTGAAGATAGCTTAGGTTGTTTCGTAATAGATTCACTTTTAATTGACCAGCCAGGTCCTTTAAAAGCTCAGCTTTTAACAACTGACGTAAAATGCTTTGGTGGTTCAGATGGTGAGATTATATCAACTGTTAGTGGTGGTACACCTTCGATTAATGGATATAATTACAGTTGGTCTATAAATGGAAACTCACTAGCTATTAATAATGCCTATGTTAATGGACTTCCTTTTTCTACTGCTCCTTATACAATGACTGTTACAGATTCTCTTGGGTGTCAGCTAACAGTTTTAGCATACGTAAACGAACCTAGTGAACTTGTTCTCGATACAAGTGAAATAGTTTCTGCTTATTGTTTGAACATTCCGTCTGGAGATGCTTCTGTTGTTGCTTCGGGTGGTTTCTTGAATACTAATGGAACTTATTCTTTCAGTTGGAATACAGGAGATACAACCTCTCTTATAT
>JADHMQ010000014.1 GCA_016779935.1 Flavobacteriales bacterium | reverse complement strand
AAATCAATAAATTAAAAAGGGATTTGTGATCAAATCCCTAGAAAATGGAGTAAAAATGTGGTCGGGATGAGAGGATTCGAACCTCCGATCTCGCGCCCCCCAGACGCGCACTTTAACCGGACTAAGCTACATCCCGAAAATAAATGCAGAGTATATCGATTATCAAATCAAATAAACGCCGAATTGTTTTAACTTTGCAAAAATAAAATTCCATTCATTTCCTACAATGAAAAAAACCTTTTTATCACTTATCCTTTGCCTAGCGGTCTTTCATTTATCAGCTCAAGAGAAATATACCCTCAGCGGTTACGTCAAAGACAATGAAACCGGTGAGTATTTAATTGGTGCTACAGTTTATGTTAAAGAAAACCTAAAAGGCATTTCAACCAATCAGTACGGATTCTATTCGCTTACCATAGAAGAAGGCGAATATACTGTTGACTATGCTTTTCTAGGATTGAAAACACAGCAAAAAAAAATCAATCTAAATACAGACATTCGAATAAATGTGGCATTAGAAGCTAATGCCATCATCACTCAAGAAGTAGTTATTGAATCCGAAGGAGCCGATAAAAACGTAGAATCCTCGAGTATGAGTCAGGTAAAAATTGATGTCAAAAACATCAAAAAGCTACCTGCATTTATGGGTGAAGTAGATGTCCTCAAAACCATTCAACTTCTACCAGGTGTACAATCTTCTGGAGAAGGAAGTTCAGGTTTTTACGTGCGTGGTGGCGGACCAGACCAAAACCTTATTCTACTAGATGAAGCAACTGTATATAATGCCTCTCACCTATTTGGTTTTTTCTCCGTATTCAATGCCGATGCCATTAAAGACATTAATCTCATTAAAGGGGGTATGCCTGCCCAATACGGTGGTCGTTTGGCTTCAGTACTTGATATTTCAATGAAAGAAGGTAACAGTAAAAAGTTTGAAGTAGATGGTGGGTTAGGGCTTATATCCTCAAAACTTACCTTGCAAGGACCTATCAAAAAAGATACCAGTTCGTTTATTCTATCTGGTCGAAGAACATATATTGATATTCTCGTAAATCCTCTAATTAATGATACCTCAGCATTTAAAGGTACAGGCTACTACTTCTTTGACCTTACCTCAAAGGTAAACTATAGGATTTCTGATAAAGACAGAATCTTTTTAAGTGGGTATTTTGGTAGAGATGTGTTCAGCTTTAGAAATAAAGATAGAGGATTTAAATTTGATATTCCTTGGGGGAATGCAACAGCTTCCATGCGCTGGAATCACCTCTTTAACGATAAACTTTTCGTAAATACATCCGTCATCTTTAGCGATTATCAATTTTCGTTTGGTGCCGAACAAAACGATTTCGAATTCAAACTAAATTCAAGCATTACCGATTGGAATACCAAAGTCGATTTCTCATACCTTCCAAACTACAAACACAATATAAAATTTGGTGCACACTTTACCTACCACACCTTTGTTCCTGGTAGCGTAACGGGGCGTTCTGGAGAAGTAGTCTTTGAGCCGGAATCCATATTCAAACAATACTCAAATGAAGGAGCTTTATACGTCTCAGATGACATTGAGGTGAATGAAGAGTTAAAAATCCACGCTGGACTTAGATACAGTAGTTTTCAGTTTGGTGGACCAATTACTATTAGAGATTATTTTAAAAACGAGTTTACTGGTGACACTACAAAGCACCACAGACACATCGAGCCTAGATTGTCATTGAGGTATAAAATTGATAAAAACAGTTCATTCAAAGCATCGTATACTCAAAACTACCAGTACATCCATTTGGCATCACTATCTAGTGTATCGCTACCAACAGATTTATGGGTGCCAAGTACAGATATTGTAAAACCTCAGTACGGTCGTCAATTTGCAGTTGGTCTATTCAAGAATTTTTTCGATAACAAATGGGAAACTTCCATTGAAGCCTATCACAAAAAGATGAATAACCTCATTGAATACAGAGAAGGAGCTTTACCAGAAGACAACACCAATACGTCCTCTGACAATTCCTTCACATTTGGAGATGGAGAATCCAGAGGTTTAGAGTTTTTCATTAAAAGACGCTTAGGTAAAACTACGGGATGGCTAGGGTATACCATTTCCAAAACCACTCGTCAATTTGATGAACTTAACAATGGCGTTGAATTTTCTGCTAAATACGACAGAACACACGACATCTCACTGACTGCTACGCATGATTTAAACGATAAATGGGTGCTATCTGCCGTCTTTGTATATGCAACTGGAAATACCCTCACTCCTGTTTTAGACAGGTATGTACTAGACGGGCGAATTTATAGTGAATACGGCGACAGAAACAGTTACAGAATGCCTGCTTACCATAGAATGGATATATCTGCTACATACACCAAAAACAAGCCTAACAAGAGGTTCAACTCATCGTGGAATTTCTCAATATATAATCTATACAATCGAGCCAATCCATACTTCATTTATTTCGACGTAGAGGGTGAAGGAAATTTAGCAGATGGAGACTTACAGTCCAAAGCCTTGCAAGTCTCTCTATTTCCAATAATACCTTCAATAACCTGGAACTTTAATTTTTAAATCATGAGAACATTAATCCCATTAATACTGATTACGTTAGGCTTAGTGTCTTGCGAAAAGTTTTTCGAATTCGAACAAGAGGTAGATTTTAGTCAAGGCAATACCACTAAAAAAATTGTGGTTCAGGCAGTGATGCAGCCAGGCTATCCAGCCTATGCCCTCTTAACACAAAGTGAACCGTTTTTTGATCCTGTAACAGCTGAAACCATTAACTCCGTATTTGTAGAAGATGCTACAATAACAGTAAGAAATGAAGACGGTAACGAAGTGCCATTAGTGAACATTCTTGATTTAAATATTGCTGATTTTTCACAAGATGAAGATTTAATCAATTTGTTTGACTCTCTGCAAAATGCATTACCAGGTTTGTACATACAACCTACTCCTCCCTTTACATTTAGTGAGGCAAATAAATCGTATTCCCTAGAAATTATACGAAATGAAGACACCCTTACTGCCTTTACTACAATTCCCAGCGAGCACCCAATGGATAGCGTATGGTTTGTTGTAGACGAAAATGCTCCACGACCTAATCTTGGTAACTTTTGGTTTCATTACTCAGACCCTGATACATTAGGAAATACTATAATGATTGAACACAAAAGACTCTTTCATACCAAAGAAACACAATGGGGAGAAAACCCACAAAATGGAATTGAACCTTTTAGTGTATCGGTGAATAACATAGAAGACCCATTTTTCGTGAAAGCATTGTGGGGTTTTGTTAGAAACGATTTTGAAGGCCTCAACGGTACTTCCTTCGATACTTACTTGCAAAGGGGAACATCCAACAATATATTATTTGACACCAGTGATCATGACTTTGAACAAGAAGAAAACGGATACTTTAAGTCTGGTCAAAGTATACTATCACATGACAAAGACGTTTTTCCAGACACCGTTTTGTTACGCTTTAGCCAGATAGATTACGAATCGTATCTGTTTTGGCGTTCCGTTGACTACCAAAACAACAGTGGTGGCAATCCTTTTGCCGAACCCATTAATTTGCAATCCAACGTAAATAACGGTTATGGAATCTTCTACGGACAATCCGCCATCTACTACAAAGTCATTGCTAAAGAAGATACCATTTATACTGAAAGATTTTACCCTTCATTATTCGAAATATTTTAACTTTGCCGGAGATTAAAAAACCGTATAAAAAACACGCATTATGTCAGAAGAACTAGAAAATATTGAAGTCTTAATTATTGGCTCTGGACCTGCCGGATACACTGCTGCTATTTATGCTGCACGAGCAGATTTAAAACCTGTTGTGATTCAAGGTATGCAACCTGGTGGACAGCTAACAACTACAACTGAAGTTGATAATTATCCTGGCTACCCTAATGGTGTTGACGGTACTAAAATGATGGAAGACTTCAAAGCCCAAGCCGAGCGTTTTGATACTGATACGCGTTGGGGAATGGTAACTAAAGTTGATTTTTCTGAGCGTCCATTCAAAGTAGAGATAGATGGTACAAAGAATGTTTTAGCTCAAACCGTTATCATTAGTACTGGAGCTTCTGCAAAATGGTTGGGTATTCCTGACGAAGAACGATTAAATGGTTTTGGTGTTTCTGCTTGTGCCGTTTGCGACGGATTTTTCTATAAAGGTCAAGAGGTCGTTGTAGTAGGCGCTGGAGATACTGCTGCCGAAGAAGCTACTTATTTAGCTAAATTATGCACTAAGGTGACTATGTTGGTTAGAAGGGATGAAATGAGAGCTTCAAAAGCAATGCAAAAGCGTGTATTCAAGACGGATAATATAACCGTTCTATTTAATCACGAAACAAAAAGCATCAATGGCGAGAAAGGAGTGGAAAGCGTAACCGCTTTTAATAACCTAACTCAAGAGGAAATAGTCATTCCTGCTACTGGATTTTTTGTAGCTATTGGACACAAACCAAATACGGATATTTTTAAAGGTCAATTGGACATGGACGATAACGGTTATCTGATAGTAGAGCCAGGTACTTCAAAGACTCAAATTCCTGGTGTATTTGCTGCTGGTGATGTTGCCGACCACGTGTACCGACAGGCAGTTACTTCTGCAGGTACTGGATGTATGGCAGCCTTAGATGCTGAACGCTTCCTTGCTTCTCAAGAATAAGTTAGTCCGTAATCATAAAATCCGAATTCCATAGCTTGAAGTCAGCGACTTCAGGCTTACTAAAAGGTATATCCCAATACCCTTTATAGTGAATGAAAGAAGGAATAAGCTGGTCTTCAGCATAATCCATTTCTACGTCAACAGTAACGTTCAAATCAATTAGCCAATAGTCGTATTGCATGACGTATTTTCTGTATACCACATTGAAGGTATTTCTATCAAAGTAAGACACCAATTCTCGAATAAGCACTTCCTCCTCTTCTTTCTCAGATAAATCCGTTTTCATTCGACATACAAACTCATAACATTCTAAAGTATCTTTATAAGTTTTCTGTGAGATAATGTAATCATAATACTTTTGCATGGATACATCAAAAACAGCTAACTTTTCTTTCTTACTACCAGATTTCTCGACCTCTACCGAACCTGGATTAAAGACAATAACCTTAGCATCTTTTTCATTTTTCTCATTAGTACTTTCAGATTCACCTCCATTATCAGAAGAACTGAATTTACTTACTTTGATAGTATCTTCTGGAAAAAAGATGTAATCAAAAAACTCTGGTGTATAATACCTATACTTTCCTTTTCTATTGTAAATTTTACCATCATTGTAAGCCGAATCAACCTTTACTACTAAGCGGTTATTTGTGACTTCATAATGACCGTCTCTAGCTAAAAAACCAATGGATTTATTCTTAGTATTAAAAATTTCCAATTCGCTTTTATAAGTATGGGGGTAATACCTTAGGTTTTTAAACCCCTGATAGAATGAAGTGTCTGTCTTCACATAGTGTATAAATTCTTCCACACTGAAGCCTGAGCTTACTGCAGATACCATCACAGAGTCCAACATCACCGACTTTACTATACTTTCTTGGGCAGAAAGGACAAAGCCATTCAACAAAAAAAGGAAATAAAAAATTCTCTTCATAAAACAAAAATAAAAAAAAAGCTGCCCACAAGGGGCAGCAGGTAGTAATTCATAAGCCGGATTCTGTTCTCTTACGAGCTTCATCATTTATCTACGCTATACATTACTGAATAGCTTGAGCTGCCCACCCCCCGAGATTGAACGAGCAATCCCTGTTCTCGGTATACATGACATTGCACCGCATAGAGTTTACCTGGTTTCACTACAGCCGAACTGTACTTGCTTTCTGTTGCACTGGTCCTCACCTTACGATGGACGGATGTTATCCGCTATGCTGCTCTATGGTGTCCGGACTTTCCTCTTCCTTGCGAAAGCGATGAAGTCTATCACTACTTTGACAAAAGTAAAAAATACTATCTTAGTACAATGAAAAAAGTAATTTATACTTCTGACGCACCTGAAGCAATAGGTCCTTACAGCCAAGCGATATTATCCAATAATACCTTGTACACATCTGGACAGATTGCTATTGACCCTAAATCAGGAGAGTTAATTACTGATAATATATCCGATGAAACCCATCAGGTTATGAAAAATCTTGAGGCAGTTCTCTCTGCTGCCGAAATGGATTTTTCTCATGTTCTTAAATGCACCATATTTTTAAATGACATGAACCAATACGCTGAAATAAATGCGGTTTATGCCCAGTATTTTGGTGAGAAACCACCAGCTAGAGAAGCCGTTCAGGTCAGTGTATTACCAAAACACGTCAATATTGAAATTTCACTAATAGCCTCAAAAGAATGAAAAGAAGACAAGCCTTAAAATCGTTCATTAGCGCCTCCTTATTACCATTTATTCCTTTCAAAAATTTATTGGCTAAAGACGAATGCGTTACAACCGATGACATTTTAGGACCATACTTTATTGAAGGTGCTCCGAACATTAGCGTAATTGCTCCAGAAATTCCAGATGTTAACCGCCTATTCATTACAGGTACTGTATATGCAAAAGATTGTGTAACGCCAGTTCCTAATGCTCTAATAGATGTTTGGCAAGCCAATAATGAGGGTGCTTATGAAGATGTAGACTATAGAGGAAAAATATATACCGACGAGGTAGGAAATTATGCTTTTGAAAGTATTCAGCCAGGAAAATATTTAAACGGTAGCTACTACCGTCCTAGCCATATCCATTTCAAGATACAATACCTCAATAACCCTGAACTAGTTACTCAATTGTATTTTGAAGGCGATACTACTCTTGATATTGACCCTTGGGCATCTGATCCTTCTGCAGTAGATAGGATTATTCCGCTTACTACGGACGATAACAACAATGCAAATGGTGTTTTTGATATTTACCTAAATGTTGATGTAGATACTGTTAACTTAAATCAGTACGACAGAAACGATATTCCAAGCAAAATAGAATCTATATCTCCAAACCCTGTCAGTGAGCAATTTGAAATTCGATTTTACAACAACAAAAATGCTCTTGTCACATTAGATATATGCGATGTAATGGGTAGAGAAACTAAGGTATTGTTTGAACAAAACTGCACCAAAAAATTACACCACATTACACTCAACAAACCAGAGCTGAGAGCTGGTGTTTATGTGTTACGATTATCTGTAAATGATAGAAAGGTAGATGCTAAACGACTGTTGTTGAAATAATTTAGTATTCCACCCTGAGGTGATGAATACTCTGTAATTTCTTCTTGAACAATTTCTTAATTTTGGTAATAGATTTCAAGGTAATATCTGCATTAACGAATTGGTTTTGATCTATCTGATGATTTATAACATTCTCTACAAGTTTATCAATATTCTCTAAAGTAGGAGATTTTAAGCTTCTGGCGGCAGCCTCTACAGAATCGGACATCATCAATACAGCTGTTTCTTTAGAAAATGGCTTAGGACCAGGATATCTAAACTTATCTTCAGATTCCAATTCATCGGGAAAACTGCTGATATGGTGTTTGTAAAAATAACCCACCATAGTTGTCCCATGATGTGTGCGAATAAAGTCTATCAGCTCATCAGGTAAATTATATTCTTTGGCTATTTCTATTCCATTTTTCACATGTTCAATGATGATTCTTGCACTTTCCTCAAAGCTCATATCATCGTGAGGATTAATCCCTGATATCTGATTTTCAATAAAAAATTGAGGATTTTTCATCTTACCAATATCATGGTACAAAGCACCAGCCCTCACTAGCAGTGCATTTCCTCCAATTTCTAAAATTCCTTCTTCGGCAAGGTTAGCAACCTGAATTGAATGTTGAAATGTGCCAGGTGCATTCTGAGCCAGTGTTCTTAGTAATGGATTGTTGGTATCTGATAATTCTAAAAGTGAAACATCTGATACTAGTGAAAATGTTTTTTCAAAAGCAAAAATTAATGGATAGGCAAATAGTGTTAATGCTCCATTACCAGCAAACCACACAAAATTCATCCAGTCAATATTATCAATACTACCCTCTTGGGTTAAAGCCATTGCAAAATAAGTAAGGAAATAAACACCTATTATTTTAGCAGCAGACACGAAAAGCTGAGCACGCTTATACATCTGTAATACCGATAAAATTGAGACTATCCCTGCCATGAGCTGTAAGTAGATAAACTCGAAACTATTTGGCACTATAAAACCAATAATTATGATAGCAATGAGATGTGTAAACAAAGCTAATCGAGTATCAAAAAATGCCTTAATAATAATGGGCAATAAACAGAAAGGCATAAGGAATATGAGATTATTATTTGGTATTAAGGACAAGCTTGCCATTAAAACCATGATGATGATTAAGGTGAGAATAAAAGTCACCTTTTTGTTATCCATAAATACCTCAGGTCTAAACTGCTTGAGAAATAAATAAAGTATTAGAAATGCAATTAAAACCAGTAAAGACTGTCCCAAACTCAGTAAACGCTCTGAATTATCTTGCCAATTCTCACCCTCATAGCGCAGTCGGTACGACTCTAATTTCTGAAAATTACTTTCTGTTACTAATTCTCCTTGAGAGATAATAACCTCTCCCCTTTGCACCATACCCAAACCTTTAGATATTTCGTTCAACTCGCTATCAAGCATTTTGTTGGTGGCGTCCTCATCATAAAAGACGTTTTGCTTTAACGATTGTAGAATAAGAGGTGCTAAAAATTCTTTTTCATTCTCAGCTAAATTGGGGAGTTCATAGGCTTTTTTCGAAGCGGATTCTATGGTATAAAGTTTTCCCAAGCGTTTAACTTCACCCACATTGGAACGCATTACTATTATTTCAAAATCTTCCTCTTGATACTCAATGTCATCTATTAACTGTACAATCCCTTTTGAATAAAGGTTTTCAATTATGTTTAATCCATAAAAAGCCAATTTTTCCTTTTTGGTTTTTTGTTGCTTCTTTTTATTCAAATTAAAAAAGGTAAAGCGAGTATCTTTCTTTAAGTTTTTATCAATTGCCCATTTTTGCTCAAAATTGGAAATAAATTCTTCTGCTTTAATTTCATATACAGACTCATCTACTACAAAAGTAGGCTTCAGATTATTTCTAACCTGTAATTGTTCAATAGAAAGCTGTTCGTTGGATTTGTATACTGGAAAGTCATAAGGGGCAATTAAATTCTCATGCATCCAAGGTTTTCCTTTCTGAAATTCATACTTGAAAGATGCTCTGTTTGGAAACATCCATACAATCAGTACAGTAGCTAATAGAAACAAGGCAACTTTCTGAATTTTGTAGTAGTTGTTCCGAATATCAAAAGGGAAGTTAAATCGCATATCGCCGACTAAAATACCAATAAATAACAAGTTTGCAAAGCCACGATAATAGGTCTTTTTCATTAACTTCGCGTGCAGTATCCAATTATAAAAAAAGCAAAATGAAAGAAGTAGTAATCGTATCAGCTGTAAGAACCCCAATGGGAAGTTTTGGAGGAGCATTATCAAGTGTTTCTGCCACTCAACTTGGAAGCGTCGCTATTAAAGGAGCAGTTGAAAAAGCAGGAATTAATCCCGATGAAATAGATGAAGTTTATATGGGCAACGTCTTGCAAGCTAATTTAGGACAAGCCCCAGCCAAACAAGCTGCAATGGGTGCAGGACTAAATCAAGATGTTCCTTGCACAACCATCAATAAAGTATGTTCTTCTGGAATGAAGTCAATTATGTTAGCTGCACAAAGCATAATGTGTGGAGATAATGATGTAGTCGTTGCTGGAGGTATGGAAAATATGTCTGCTGTACCACATTATTTCACCAAAGGAAGAAACGGTCAGAAATTAGGCGATATGAAATTGGTCGATGGTTTGGTGAAAGACGGTCTTACTGACGTATACAACAAAGTACACATGGGAAACTGTGCCGAGCTATGTGCCAAAGAGATGAGATTCACTAGAGAACAACAAGACGCTTTTGCTATTGAATCGTACAACAGAAGTGCTAAAGCATGGTCAGAGGGAAAATTCAGCGATGAAGTAGTTCCTGTGTCCGTAGCGCAAAGGCGAGGCGACGATTTAATCATTTCAGAAGACGAAGAGTACAAAAATGTGAAGATGGAAAAAATACCTACTCTTCGCCCAGTATTTGACAAAGAAGGCACCGTAACAGCCGCCAACGCTTCTACTCTAAATGACGGTGCTGCTGCCTTAATTTTAATGAGTGCCGACAAAGCAAAGGAATTGAAATTACAACCTTTGGCTAAAATTAAAAGTTATGCAGATGCTGCTCACCAAGCAGAGTGGTTTACAACAGCACCTGCAAAGGCTTTGCCAATTGCATTAGAAAAAGCCAATATAAATACTGGCGATGTGGATTTCTTCGAACTAAACGAAGCCTTTTCAGTAGTTGGCTTAGCTAATATTGAAAAGTTAGGTCTAGATGCTTCAAAAGTAAATGTGCACGGTGGTGCGGTCTCTTTAGGTCATCCACTTGGATGTTCAGGTGCCCGAATTATTGTAACCCTATTACATGTTTTAAAGCACAACAATGGTAAGGTAGGTGCTGCCGGGATTTGCAACGGTGGTGGAGGTGCTTCAGCTATGGTAGTTGAATTATTTTAGTTGCCTTCGTTAATAAATTTAAAAGCTCACTTTAAAAGTGGGCTTTTTTTTTACTTTTGTTTACGATGAAATACGGAATTTCTGAATTAGCTATCGTTCCTATTCGAGCAGAGGCATCGGATAAAGCCGAAATGGTAAACCAAATACTCTTTGGTGAGCATTTCAAAGTTCTTGACCAACGCATTAAATGGAGTAAAATTCGTTTGGCTCACGACAAGTACGAGGGATGGGTGTGCAATAAACAGTGGACGGAAATTGATAAAAAAAGCTATGAAAATTTAGAACGTCAATCGCCTACTCTTACCACTGAACTATTGGATATTGTCACGAGTGAATCACATCAAACTATCGCTTTAGGAAGTTCCTTGCCACACTACGAAAATGGCTCATTTACAATCAAAGAAAACAGCTATACTCATGCTGGGGAAACCACTACTGGAAGCGAGGATAAAAGTATGCTTGTAAACAACGCTATGCTTTACCTAAATACACCATACCTCTGGGGCGGACGGACACCTTTCGGTATAGACTGCTCAGGCTTTTCGCAAATCGTTTACCGTTTACAAGGTAAAGAAATACCTAGAGACGCTTATCAACAAGCTGAAATTGGAAGTACACTTAGTTTCATTGAAGAGTCCGAACCAGGTGATTTAGCATTTTTCGATAATCATGAAGGTAAGATTATTCATGTGGGTATCATTTTAGAAAACAACTTCATCATACATGCTTCCGGCAAAGTACGTATCGACAGAGTCGACCAACAGGGTATATTTAATGCCGAAGAACGAAAACACACCCACAAACTTAGACTGATAAAAAGCATTCTCTAAATTCATGGGTGTGAAAAAAATGTAATTAGTACTGCTTCAGTACCTGAAATTCATCGTAATTCAATTTCCACTCTCCCTCTGTATTCACCCATTTCTCTTGGTATATTTTACCTTCTCCTATATTCATTGACCAGTTAGAAGATAATAGTATTGAATTAGGAGAAACATCACTTATTAATAAATTATGATACGTCAAATTTGTCGCTCCATCAGCAACTAACTTTTCCCAAAATGAAGTGATTTCATCTTTTGAATGTAAAGACGCAAATGGTACTGCATTCATAGATGCATTAGAAACATAACCTTCTCCACAAGATGCTGCATCACCAGAATTAAAAGAATTAGTCCAACCGATAGAGATTCATAAAACATTTTCTAATCTTTCATGACTAGCAATAGGATTAGTCTCATTTTTCATTGGTGATTCATACTGTAAAAGCACTTCAAAGTCATCATAAGATTAATGCCACTTGCCGTTATCTTTCACCCATTTTTCTTGGTAAATAATTCCTTCTCCGATGTTCATACTCCAATTGGCTGATAACATTACGGTTTGCTCATCAACCACTTCTACTGAAACATCAGTATACACTAAATTGTTAGCTCCTGATCCAATAAGTGACGTCCAAAATTCTAAAATTTCATCTTTTGATTTTTTAACACCAAAAGGCAAGGCTCTCATTACAGAACTTGATGTGTAAGCATTGGCACATTCTTTAGCATTGCCCTTATTGAAATTTTCAATCCACTGTTTGCTAGCGGAAAGAACTTCTAAAGCTACTTCCTGATGAGCCGTTGGGCTATGAGAAGTGTAATTTTGAGTTTCTTTAGAATGGCACTCCTCTTTCTTAAGAGAAGTGCAAGATATTACCAATAAAGGTAATAAAAGCATAATAATTTTTTTCATGATAGTATTTTAAGTTAAAAAGTGAAATACAAAATTAAAAAAACAAACAATAAGTAATGCTATCTTTGTGTTATAATAAAAAATCAAATAAGATGAAGAAATTAACCATTTTGGCTTATCTGGTTTTAGGAGGAATACTCTTCCAGATAGCAAAATCCTTAACAACCAAAGATGCTTTTGCTCATAAAACAGCCTTTGCAACTGCAACAAATGAAAATCATAC
Organism: Flavobacteriales bacterium; assembly: GCA_016779935.1. NCBI lineage: Bacteria > Pseudomonadati > Bacteroidota > Flavobacteriia > Flavobacteriales > Flavobacteriales bacterium. Next base: position 32,581 of record JADHMQ010000014.1, on the reverse strand, counting down.
GTCTAATGATTTCACCTACGCAGCTGAGAAATCTCTTGAAGCCGTAGTACATATCAAGTCCAAATTTATGGAGGATGAATACTACAGATACTACCATCCCTTTTTTGGTAATGGCTACTATAATCAACCCAAAGAAAAAGTAGCCAGTGGATCAGGCGTTATCATTTCTAAAGACGGCTATGTGGTGACTAACAAACATGTTATTAATGAGGCTGAAGAAATAGAAGTGGTGCTCAACAACAAACGTAGCTATACCGCCAAACTACTGGGGACTGACCCCAATACCGACTTAGCATTACTTAAAATTGAAGGTGAAGATTTAGAATACTTAGAGTTTAGTGATTCTGATGACATCAAAGTCGGTGAATGGGTTTTGGCGGTAGGTAATCCGTTTAATCTCAATTCCACTGTTACGGCAGGAATCGTTAGTGCCAAAGCTAGGAGTATTAATATTTTGAATAGGCGTAACGGCATAGAATCTTTTATACAAACTGATGCTGCGATTAACCCTGGTAATTCTGGTGGTGCATTAGTAACAACCAATGGCGATTTGGTAGGCATCAATACCGCTATTCAATCCAATACAGGTTCATATACCGGTTACGGATTTGCCATTCCTTCAAATATGGTTCAAAAGGTGGTTTCTGACCTTAAAAACTACGGTGAAGTACGTCGTGCATTTATTGGTATAAATATTGCCGACATCAATCAGAACATATCGGAAGAACTAAATCTTAAAGGAGTAGAAGGTGTACTTATAACCAATGTTTTAAATGATGGTGCTGCCAAAAAAGCAGGAATTAAACGCTACGATGTGTTAGTGAGTATTAACGGTACTAAAGTAAATTCTGTAAGCCAACTTCACGAGCAAATTATACAGTTTAACCCTGGTGAAAAAATTGTATGCCAAATCAAAAGAAATGGCAAAATACAAGACATCAATATTGAGTTGGAGAATTAAATTTACTTCCTAAACTCTTTCACACGCATATTAAAGAGTGTGAATGCCATCACATCTGCGGATTGCTCAATAAGTTTAGAAACAGGCGTTCCTGCACCATGTCCAGAGTTGGTTTCTATACGAATCAATACAGGCTTATCTCCTTGGTGTTTGTCTTGTAGCTCGGCAATGAATTTAAAAGAATGAGCCGGCACTACCCTATCGTCATGGTCGGCAGTAGTAACCAATGTAGCGGGGTAAGAAACGCCATCTTTTACATTATGAACGGGTGAATAGCCTTTCAAATACTCAAACATCTCTTTGGAATCATCGGAAGTACCATAGTCATAAGCCCATCCGGCACCTGCTGTAAAGGTATGGTAACGAAGCATATCCAATACGCCAACACCTGGCAAAGCCACTTTTACTAAATCAGGGCGTTGCGTCATAGTAGCACCAACCAATAGTCCACCGTTTGAGCGGCCATCAATGGCTAAAAAGTCTTTTGTCGTAATGTTTTCAGCCATTAGGTATTCTGCTGCTGCAATAAAATCGTCAAATACATTTTGTTTTTTCATCTGAGTACCGGCATCATGCCAAGCCTTTCCATACTCGCCACCACCTCTTAGGTTAGCTACGGCATACACACCGCCTTGCTCCATCCATACAGCTCTACTGATACTAAAAGAAGGCGTTAAACTCACATTAAAGCCACCGTATCCGTACAATATAGTGGGGTTATTACCATCATAATTTACTCCTTTTTTGTGCGTAATAATCATTGGCACTTGAGTTCCATCCTTAGAAGTATAGAACACTTGCTTGGATTCAAAATCCGAAGATTTGAAATCAATAGTCGGCTCCCAATACAATTCTGACTCTCGGCTATCGGTGTTGTATTTGTAAATAACCCCTGGAGTATGGTAATTGGTGAAACTGTAATACAACTCCTTCTCTTCTTTTTTGGAAGAAAAACCACCACTACTACCAATACCTGGTAATTGAATTTCGCCCAAACTGTTGCCATCAGCATCAAACTGATAGACTTTAGAAATAGCATCAATCATATAATTAGCGAAGAAATACCCACCTCCAAAACTAGGTCTTAACACATGTTCAGTTTCTGCAATAAAGTCTTGCCAAAATTCTTCTTGTGGCTGTTGAAAATTAGCCGTCACCACCTTTTTATTGGGAGCGTTTCTATTGGTCACGATGTAGAGTAAATCGCCCATATTATGAAGAATATAATTATCACTAGAGTAATCATCTACAATAGTTATAATCGGTGAATTTTCTTGAGTTATATCTTTAATGAATAGCTTGTTTCCACTAGTTGAAGTTGATGCAGAAATGATTAAAAAACGACCATCATCAGTTACTCCACCACCTACATAACGGTGTTTTTCTGAGGGCAAAGCTCCAAAAATTACCTTATCCTCTTGTTGCGGAGTCCCCAATTGGTGATAGTATAATTTGTGCTGATCCGTCATAGCCGATAATTCACTACCATCTGGTTTATCGTAGCTGGAATAGTAAAAGCCTTCGTTGCCTTTCCAACTCACACTACTAAACTTAATATCAACTAAAGTATCTTCTATGGCTTCTTTGCTGACAACATCAATTACAATAACTTTTCGCCAATCGCTTCCGCCCTCAGAAATAGAATAAGCTGCTAAACTACCATCATCTGAAAAACTGAGTGAAGTCAAAGAAACAGTACCGTCTTCTGAAAATGTATTGGGGTCTAAAAACAATTCCGTATTACCGCCTTTTTCTCTAAAGATGACATACTGATTTTGTAAACCGTCATTTTTATAAAAATAGGTATACTCTCCTCTTTTAAATGGCGCCGACAATTTTTCATAATTCCATACTTTTTCAAGCCTATTTTTTAGCTGTTCTCTCAAGGGAATTTGATTAAGAAAACCAAAAGTGACTTTATTTTGTTCCTCAACCCATTTAGCGGTTTCTTCACTCCTATCGTCTTCCAACCATCGGTAATTATCCACAACCTCAACATCAAAATAGGTGTCGATAACTTTCTTTTTTTCAGTAATAGGATATTCAATCGATGGCATTTTAGATTGGCATGAAATGATTAGTAGAAATAGGTGTAAAAAATAAGTCGTTTTCATATGTTGTAAGTATAATCCCAAAATTAATAATTATTGGTTGATGATTAGCCTCTCTTCTTCAAAAATTCAATGAGTTGCTTAACGGCTAGACCTCTATGACTGATTTCATTTTTTTGCTGAATAGACATCTGTGCAAAACTTTCTTCAAAACCATCGGCTAAAAAAATAGGATCGTAACCAAAGCCTTTCTCACCCCATTTTTCTGGGATTATTTGTCCATCAACCTGACCTTCAAATTGATATTCCTTACCATCAATAACCAGAGAAATAATCGTTCTGAAACAAGCATCTCTGTTCTCTATCCCACTCATTTCAGAAAGTACCTTTTGCATATTGTCTTCAGCAACACATTCCTCTCCAGCATAACGCGCCGAATAAACCCCAGGCCGTCCGTCTAAAGCCTCTATTTCAAGTCCAGTATCGTCTGCAAAGCAATTATAACCGTAGTTGTCATAAACAAAATAGGCCTTTTGAGCGGCATTATCCTCCAAAGTATCTGAAGTTTCTGGCAATTTCTCATGACAATTGATATCTTTTAAACTCAATATTTCAATACTAGAAGGTACAAGCATACGGATTTCTGCAAGTTTATTGGAGTTGTTGGTGGCAAATACAAGTTTCATTAGTCGTGGTGATAGGGTTCGTTATTTAAAATACTAAAAGCTCGGTAGAGTTGTTCGGCAAAAAATGGGCGTACCATCTGGTGAGAAAAGGTCATCTTGGACAAACTCATCTTTGAAGAAGCTTTAGAATACAAAGTCTCGCTAAAGCCATAAGGCCCACCAATTACAAAGACTAACCGTTTTATGCCTGAATTCATTTTTTGTTGTAAAAACAGAGAAAATTTTCTAGATGAATAGTCTTTTCCATTTTCGTCAAGCAATATCAGTTGATCAGTATTTTGAAGTTGTTTCAAAATAAGTTCGCCTTCTTGCTCTTTCTGCTGACTTTCAGAAAGGTTTTTTCTGTTTTTTAGGTCAGGAATGGTTGGGAAATCAACAGCTATGTAATGCTTCAATCGTTTGGAATACTTATCTATTCCCTCTTGAATCCAGCTCTCATCTGTCTTACCAATTGCTAATACTACAATTTTCACCGAAAAAGTTTTGTAATTTAACGCAATATTAGTCATTTTGCTTGATAGAAAATAGACCCATGCGAGAAGAATTAAATACATTCATCGAATTTGCCCTTAAAGAAGATATTAGAGACGGTGATCACACCTCTTTGGCTTGTATTCCTTCAACTGCTATTGGTAAAGCTCAGCTTCTAGTAAAAGAAAACGGTATTCTTGCTGGTATGGAAGTGGCAGAAGCTATTTTCAATAAAGTAAACCCTGAGATACAATTTTTCCCTCTTATGAAAGATGGTGAAGACATGTATATCGGAGATGTAGCTTTTATCGTTGAAGGCCCTTCAGCTTCATTACTTACTGCCGAACGCTTAGTGCTCAATTGTATGCAACGCATGAGTGGTATTGCCACCAAAACACGACATATTGTAAAACTATTAGAGGGTACAAAAGCTAAAGTATTAGACACTCGAAAAACGACGCCAGGCATTCGTCTATTAGAGAAGTGGGCTGTAAAAATTGGTGGTGGTGTCAATCACCGCTTTGGCTTGTACGATATGATGATGATAAAAGATAACCATATTGATTTTGCAGGAAGTATTGAAGCCGCTATTGAAAAAGCCAATAGCTATCAAATAAAAAAAGGACTGAATATACCTATCGAAGTAGAGGCTAGAAATTTAGATGAAGTGAAAAAAATCATGAGAGCAGGCAACATTCAACGCATCATGCTTGATAATTTCAGCTATGCTGATACTCGCATTGCTGTTGAGCATATCGGAGACCGTTTTGAAACTGAAGCTTCTGGCGGAATAACAGAAGAAACAATTAGAGAACATGCTCTTTGTGGGGTGGACTTTATTTCTGTAGGCGCTCTTACACATTCTGTTAATAGCCTAGACTTAAGTTTAAAAGCCATATAAAATGAGTTTAAAAGAAAAACTTTCTTTCCTGATTGACTGGAGTAAGCATATTGTCTTACCCGGTTTCAGAGGAATGAATTTGTTTGATGTAGCTAGTTTTTTCATCAAAGGTCTTGAGAAAGGTGCTATAACTACAAGAGCTTCCTCCATTGCTTTCAATTTTTTTTTAGCACTCTTCCCTGCTCTAATCTTCTTTTTTACACTTATTCCCTATATACCTATTGACAATTTTCAGGAAATACTTTTGCAACTTTTAGGCGAAGTACTGCCTCCTTCCACCAATGAAAGTGCTTTTAGTACGCTTAACGATATCATTAACCACCCTAGAGGAGGATTACTGTCTTTTGGTTTTGTTATGGCATTATATTTTTCGACTAATAGCATCAACTCTTTAATGGAGGCTTTTAACAGTTCGTACCATATTTCTGAAAGTAGAGGCATGTGGAAGCAACGGTTAATAGCTATTGGTCTAACACTGATGCTATCTATAATGTTAATTTTGGCTATAGCTATTATTGTTTTTACTCAAATATCTAGTGCTTATTTTGTAGACTTGGGCATTTTACAAGAAAGCTCCATATTACTTATTAAAATTGGAAAATGGGTCACCCTTTTAACCTTCTTATTCTTTGGGCTTTCCTTATTGTTTCAATTTGCACCCTCCAAAAAAACCTATTGGAGTTTCTTTTCTCCAGGGGCTATTTTGGCTACCCTTTTTATTGTGCTTACTTCAATAGGGTTTGGCTATTATATTGACCAGTTTGGGCAATACAATAAGCTCTATGGTTCTATTGGAACACTGATTGTTATTTTATTATGGATGTATTTTAACGCTATTGTTATGCTTATAGGTTTTGAACTCAATGCCAGTATCTTTAGTGCCAAAGAGCATAAACAATCATTGTCGTTTATCGATTTTTTCCAAAAAAAGCAATAGACCAATTAGAAGAGCTATTGCCACTACTCCCATCATTATTTTAGCGAATAGCATATTTAAAAGGTTACGGTTTTATCACAATCACGAATCAATTCGTACAAATCTTTCATGCTGGAAAGCGGACAAAGTTCAGTCCCTTCTTTATCTCTTAAATTAAGGCAAGTTCCACAAGCTAGAATCTGTCCACTACCATCTAAAAAGGATTGTGCTAAATCAAGGATAGGAAATTTTTCAGAATGCAAATCACCATACTCTACTCCACTCGCTAAAAGAAAAAGACGAACATCGTCTTTTTCTTTTAATGAGAAGTTAGCCAAACGGAAAGCGTTGAACACTACTTCCGCATCTGTGCTATAAATTATTATTCCTAATTTCATTAGTTAATTTTTAATCGTATTCCTGTATAAATCAGACGACCCATAACTGGTGCCCAAATGATGGATGCATCGAAATTACTACCAAAGGGGTCATTGCTTCCCAATATAGGGTTGTCTTGTTTATAATTCAACAAATTCTCTCCTCCAAGGTAAATATCAAAGGTGTTGAATTTCTTGGTTACCTGACTATTAATTACAAAAAATGGGTCAGATTGAGCACGACCATCGTCTATTAAAGGATGGTAAGGTATTCTACTGCTACCTATATGGTTCCAAGTAGCATCAAATAACCATTTGTTAATATGATCGGTTGAATAGGCTATATTAACCAACGCTCTATTTTCTGGTACTAATGGGGCTAATTTCGTCTCTCCATCAAAAGTAGAGTACACTTGGTTGATTTTATAGGCTAATTTAACATCAAATCTATTGAACAATTCATAATTGAAATCAAATTGAATGCTGTTTGAATAGGATTCGCCATCTAGGTTATAGAATCTCAATTTTGTGGGGTCTTCCACATCTACTACGACTTGATTTTCAAATTGTGTTCGGTAGGCATCCGCATTAAAAGTCGCTTCTCTATCAAAAAGTTTAAAGCAATGGGTGGCATTTATTCCATAATTCCAAGCTACTTCTATCCCCAAACTATCTTGAATCTCAAACTGTCTAGAGGAGGCAAAATAAGATACATTTTCAGCTATTGGATTAGCTATTCGCATAGCTTTGCCGGCAGAAAGTCTAAGTACAGTTTGTTCAGATGGGTTGTATTTAATGTTCAATCTTGGTAAAAATTCAAAACCATGAGTATTATGGTAATCTCCACGGACACCTGCTACTAATACAAAATCAGAAGCTGATGTGTAGCTATACTCTGCAAAAAGACCAGTAGTTAAATCTGTTCTGTTGAAGTTTAAACCTTGATAATTTTCAGTATATCTATCAGCGTAATAGCTCATTCCATACTTAAGAGTATTGTCGGTTGTAGAAATAAAGGTTTGGGCTATAAGGTTTAAGTAGGCACTTTCTTGTAAACTGTTATAGTCAGTTAATCCAAACTTAATATCTTGGTCATGCCTTCTAAAGGCTGTTTGAAGACCTACACTTTTACCTGGTTTATCGGGCATTTTCAAGCCTGTTTTCGTGCTAAATTCTAATAAGGTATTATCTAAAACAACCTTATATGGATTCGTAAAGGTGCGTATTTGCCCCCCTACACGTTCATCTGCTAAAACACGACCAACTAAATTTATTCTATATCTATCTGTATCTCTAAGCCAACGATTAAGAACATTTAATGATTTAATGTGTGGCATATCTAAGAAACCATTTTTATCGTGATCAACATCTTTAGAATGATAATTTATACTCGTAAATAAATTAGTAGTCCATTTGCCTGTTTTCTTAGCAAATTGGAGGTTGTTTTCAAACTTACTTTCCGTATTAGTATAGAAATTCCAATAGATTTTATCGGCATTTTCAGGCTTGAAATACTCTAGGTTTATTTGGCCAGCGAAAGACTCAAATCCATTAATGACCGATCCTGCTCCCTTAATTACCTGTATGGATTCAATCCAAGTTCCTGGCACATAAGTCAATCCATACGAAGAAGATAAACCTCGAATAAGAGGTGCATTTTCTTGTGTAATTTGGGTATAAATTCCATCTAATCCTAGCATTTGAATTTGCTTGGCTCCTGAAACGGCATCAGAAAAGGTAACATCTACAGTCGCATTGGTTTCGAAACTTTCTGATAAATTACAACAAGCCGCTTTTTGCAATTCCTTTGAGGAAATCTTTTGTACTTGTAGAGGGTTTACCATAGAAAGCTCGGTAGTTTTTACTTTTGCTTCTACCGTAACTTCTTTCAACTCAACAGATTCACTAAGAGCTACACTTAAAAAGGTTTCGTCTTTTACATTTACACTTTTAGGCTGAAAACCAATGTAAGTGATTTTTAATTTCACGGGAAGTTGAGTAGTTAAGTCCAGGTGAAATTTACCATCTAAACCTGTTGTTGTAACCTGTGTCGTATTTTCTACTACAACATTAGCACCAATTAAAGTGTTACCGCTTTCATCTACTACTTTTCCCATTATATGTGCCTGTGCAAAGGTCATTAACGCACTTAATTGCAAGGCAATTATTAATATATATTTCATTTTAATTTTGTTTAACTGTTTATATTTAGTCCTAACTTGTTAAGTGTTAAGGAAACAGCTAAATCAAATACGAAAGACTTGGAATAAAGAAAGTTGTTGAGAGTAGGGTTTAGGAGGCGGCAACTCAAGACTTTTAATTGAAAAAGATGAGTTACTTAATAGATTTGAGATGCTATTTAATTCTGTTGAGTAAGCTTCTACAAAAGATGGAGCTAAAACCGGCACACTTACTGGTATCTCAAAGGAAAAAGCGACTAGCTCTACTTCTAAAAAGCAACAGCAACATGAAGCCAACAAATTACAATCACAAGATTTAAGAGATTCTGTAGGTAAAGGCTTTTCTTCGGAACTGCAACACATTACAGCATCATCACAAAACACCTCTTGAGTTTCATCTATTTGTTCAGATAAAACTGTAGGGTTGTGGATATGATTAAGAACAACAGGAATACCAATACTACTGATAAGCACTAAAAAGCATATCGAAAAATAAAAGGTATTTGTTAAAATTTTCATTATGTAAATCTACAAAATTATTTTTCAAACGTTTTGAGGGTGTTTACAATAATATCAATACACTCTAGCAATTCTTCTTTCGTTATTACTAATGGGGGTGCAAAGCGAATAATATTTCCATGTGTTGGCTTTGCCAAAAGTCCATTATCTCTCAAAGCCATGCACATATCCCAAGCCGTTGAGCTTTCCTCAGAATCATTTATCACAATAGCATTTAGAAGGCCTTTGCCTCTAATTAAGGAAATGATATTCAAATGTCCTAAGCGTCTGTTTAATTCAGTTCTAAAGACTTCTCCTAACTCAGTTGCATTCTCAGAAAGATTTTCTTCTAATACGACTTCCAAAGCAGCTTGAGCAACCTTACATGCTAGAGGATTACCGCCAAAAGTAGAACCGTGTTCTCCTGGCTTTATACACAACATTACCTCATCATCAGCTAATACAGCAGACACTGGTAATACTCCACCAGAAAGGGCTTTTCCTAAAATTAAAATATCAGGACGTGCATCTTCAAAATCACAAGCAATCATTTTACCAGTTCGTGCAATTCCAGTTTGTACTTCATCGGCAATAAATAAAACGTTGTACTTGCTACATAAAGCTCTTACTCCTGCCAAAAAACCTTCATCAGGAACAACAACTCCAGCCTCACCTTGAATAGGCTCAACCATAAATGCACATACATTTGGATCCCTCAATTCAGTTTCTAAAGCTTCTAAATTGTTGTAAGGAATTAAATCATAGCCAGGCATATAAGGACCAAAACCCTCATAAGATGTAGGGTCATCTGAACTCGAAATAGCTGCTAATGTACGCCCCCAAAAATTACCTTTAGCAAAAATAATACGAGCTTTATTTTCGGCAATACCTTTTTTCATATAGCCCCACTTACGAGCTAATTTGTTAGCCGTTTCACCACCTTCAACACCAGTGTTCATTGGTAAAACCTTATCGTAACCGAACAGGTCTGTGATAAACTTCTCATACTGACCTAAAATGTTGTTATGAAAGGCCCTGGAGGTTAATGTCAAGGTGGAGGCTTGATCATTTAATGCCTTTATAATTTTGGGATGGCAGTGTCCTTGATTGACAGCAGAATACGCCGAAAGAAAATCAAAATACTTCTTCCCTTCTACATCCCACACATGAACGCCTTCTCCTTTTGAAAGGACAACAGGTAGCGGGTGGTAATTGTGAGCTCCGTATTTCTCTTCTATTTCTATCAGTTCTTGTGAAGTGTACATATCTTATATTTTGAGCTACAAATTTAGAAAAATGTATTTGCTTGCAGAATAAATCACTGTTTTAATATTCTATATTTGTGCCATGGGAAGAAAAAAGAAAAAGATACTCTTAGAAAATGTACTTATTGCAGATGCAGGAGCTAAAGGAAAATCCATAAGCCGACTTGAAAACGGACTTGTTTTGTTTGTTGAAGGTGCTGTACCTGGAGATGTTTGCGATGTACTTGTACATAAAAAGCGTAGGTCTTTTTTAGAAGGAAAACCTATAAAATTCCATACTTATTCAGAAAAAAGAAGAGAGCCTAAATGCGAGCACTTCGGGCTCTGTGGTGGGTGTAAGTGGCAATTTATGGATTACGAGCATCAAGTGGATTACAAACAAAAAGAAGTGGTTGATGCACTTAGTCGAATTGGTGGCATCGAATTGCCAGAAGTTTCTCCAATATTAAAGTGCGAAAACGAGTTTCGCTACCGCAACAAAATGGATTTTGCCTTTACTAACAGACGTTGGATAACTGAGGAAGAAAGTGCTGAAGGTAAAGAAATAACAGACCGTAATGGAGCAGGATTTAGAGTAGCAGGTTTTTGGGATAAAGTTATAAACCTAAACGAATGCCATTTACAAGCAGAACCGTCAAATACTATTCGTAAAGCCGCTAGAGATTATGCCATCGAACACGAATTAGACTTTTTTGATATTGCTGAAAAGGAAGGTTTTTTAAGAGCCTTAACTCTCAGAATGAGTAGTACTGGCGAAATTATGGCTCTCTTTCAGTTTTTCTATGAAGATAAAGAGAAAAGAGAAGGTCTTTTAGAGTACATACACAAGCTGTTTCCTGAAATTACATCCTTACTTTACACCATCAATGACAAAGGCAATGAGAGTATTTTCGACTTAAATATCATAACATACTCTGGAGAAGATTGCATTTATGAAGAAATGGAAGGTCTGAAATTCAAGATTGGCCCTAAATCCTTTTACCAAACCAATTCTAAACAAGCCTACGAACTCTACAAAGTAGCTAGAGATTTTGCAGACATTCAAAAAGACGATATCGTTTATGATTTGTACACAGGAACGGGTACAATAGCACAATTTGTTTCCAACAACGCTATGAAAGTTATTGGTGTGGAATCTGTCCCAGAAGCCATTGAGGCAGCCAAGGAAAATGCCAAAAATAATCAGATAAACAATTGTAAGTTTTACGTTGGAGATATGAAAGAGGTATTTACTGAAGATTTCATTCGTAAAAATGGTCGTCCAGATGTCGTAATTACCGACCCACCTAGAGACGGTATGCATAAAAAAGTAATTGGTCAACTCTTAGATGTTGGAGCAAAAAAAATCGTTTACGTCAGTTGTAATCCTGCCACCCAAGCTAGAGATTTGGCTCTTATGACCGAACACTATACTGTAACTAAAGTTCAGCCTGTTGATATGTTTCCTCAAACCTATCACGTTGAAAACGTTGTGCTTTTAGAAAAAAGATAAATGCTAGACAAAGAATTTTGGGATAACCGTTATAAATATGAACAGACTAGTTGGGACATCGGCTATCCGTCTACCCCACTAAAAGAATTTATTGATAGCTTAGAGAATAAAGGTTTGCATATTTTAATTCCTGGTTGCGGGAGAGCTTATGAAGCGGAATATTTATACAACAAAGGCTTTAAAAATATCAGTGTTATTGATTTATCTCCAACTGCCTTAGACCAGTTTTCAAAGCGTATGCCTTCTTTTCCAAAGGAAAGCCTTACTAATGCCAATTTTTTCAACCACAAGAGTAAGTATGATATTATTTTAGAACAAACATTCTTTTGTGCAATTGACAGAGGTTTAAGAGAAAATTATGTGAAGCATTCTTATGAGTTACTGAATGATGGCGGCAAAATTGTAGGTCTTCTTTTTAATGAAGAATTTGGCAATGAACACCCACCTTTTGGGGGAACTAAAGATGAATATCTGAATTTATTTTCTGGCTTATTTGATATAGAAATCATGAAAACAGCCACAAACTCTATTGAACAAAGGAAAGGAAGAGAATTATTTATATCATTTAAAAAGAAGAAGTTGTAAATTAGCAGAATGGGAACGAGAACACTTGTGCTTGATGCTCAACAAATGGAGCAAAAAATTTGCCGAATGGCATGGGAGATTTATGAGAAAAACCATCTCGAAAAAGAAATAGTAATTGCTGGAATTAGTCCTCAAGGGGCATTATTATCTCAACGCCTTGCCGAACACCTTAGTAAAATTTCAGAAATTCTAGTTGAAGTTATTGTTGTAGAATTGAACAAAGACAACCCCTTGTCAGATCCTGTTCAAGTAAGTGCACACAGTGAGCTAAAGAATAAAGCAGTCATTTTAGTGGATGATGTGCTTAAATCTGGTAAAACTCTAATGTATGGGTCTCAATACTTTCTGAATAAACCCATTAAAAAACTGATGACTGCTATTCTTATCGATAGAAACTACAAAAATTATCCTATCAAAGCCGATGTTGTTGGCTTGTCGCTTTCAACAACTTTGCAAGAGCATGTAACGGTTGAATTTGGAGAAGAAGAAGCTGTTCACCTAACCTAAACCCTCAACATCTCTGTATGTGGAATATCGTCTTCAAGATATTCTTTTCCTGTTGACTTAAACTCAAAGGCTTCATAAAAAGGAACTAGATGAGATTGAGCAGAAATACGAATTTGAGGTTTACCATATAAATTATTCGCTTGTCGAATACCTTCTTCCATTAAATCTTTACCTATACCTTTGCCTCTAACAGACAAATGTGTGGCAATTCTTCCAAAAGAAATCTCATCGTAACTAACTCCTTCTTTTACTAGTCTTAAGTAAGCTACTAACTGCTGGCTTTCATCAAAACCTAAAAGGTGATAAGAATCTTTGTCTTTCTCGTCAGCATCTTGGTAAGGACAGTCTTGCTCAACAATAAAAATAGCTTGTCGAAACTTCATTATTTCATGAAGTTGGAATTTACTTAAGTCGTGAAAATCGAAGAACTGCCAGTTAATTATCATTCGCTAAAAATATAAAATTACAGTTTATACGAAAACCCTAACAAAAAACGACGGCTCTGTAATGGACCATAAGCGTATGAGGTGTCAAAATTATCTCCGAAAGGGTTTTTCCAATCTACTAGAGGTGATGGCTGTGTATAGTTAAAGACATTCTTTACGCCCACATAAACGTTAAATGATTCACTAAATATTTTTTTGAGTTGTAGATGATTTTGAGAAAACCAAGGAGATTTTTCTGCACGATTAAACGGTTCAGGATAAGTAGGCAGCTCCATTGGACCTACAATTTTTGCTGTCTAGCTAAGGTCAAATTCATGTTGAAATTGATAGCTTAAAGATGTATTTCCAGAAAAAGAAGGCGCAAACAATTCTTTTTCTTTTATACCATTTGACTCAGAATACACATCCAAAAATGTACCACCAAGAGTTAAACTGAGGGGGAAATCAAAATTTTGCTGAATATTAAACGCAAAACCCCTTGACACTGAAAAACCGTCAAGATTAGCATAAACAATGAGATTAGGGTCAATATCATAATCGGGTACAATTTTATTGTTAAAATGAGTGTAAAAGACATCAATATCAATAGCACCCGTACTGCGTGGCAACAGTAACAAATGGTTGAAATTTAGGTTAACATTGTAGGATTCTTCAGGCTCCAACTCCTCAACAATTTGAACATCTCTTGAACCCGTTAAAAAGGCATGATCTTCAGTAAATAAGTTTACTAATCTAAAGCCTGTACCACTATTGAATCTAAAAGTGGATTGCTCTCCAACATTCCATTTTATATTTAGTCGTGGCGAATATACCAAACGGTGTTCCTTATGGTAATCGCTTCTTAACCCTAATAATACCGACCACTTTTTATTTAGTGTGATTTCATCTTGCAAAAAAATTGCTGGAATATATTGTTTGTCATCAATCATTGCTAAGGTGCTATCCTTATACATTTGATAGCGTTGTGAAGTACCTACTAATACATCATGAGTATAGCCTATTTTTTTATTCCACAAGAGGTTTGAAAAATAAATCTGCTGCCAAGCTTCATATTTAGTATCTCCATAAAAAGCATCTTGATGGTGGTGATTATAAGAAACATCTAGTCGTATATCTTCTTTAGTTGGGAACTGATAGCTTCCTACTAGCTCAAACCTATCCGTAAATATTGATTCACCATAAACAGAATCACTTCCTCTATAATCTCGATTCCATTCTTCAACCCCTCCACTCCTATCTTCGTTATAATATTTAGCTGAAAAAGATAATTTTTTATTGCTCTTTCTTTTCATGGACCATTTATTAAATAATGATATACGATTAGAAAAAGGCACATCAGAAAAGTTATCTTCATTATCATCCAAAAAATGATTCATAAAAAACACATTCCCGCTAAAAAGCATATCTACTTTTTTAAATTTTGGAGCAATAGAAAAATCAAGTTTTTTTTCAAAGTGTGAAGTCCCAAAAAGATCAATTTCTATAGTGGAAATATCTTTAGATTCCTTAGTAATAATATTTATTACACCTGCAACAGCTTCAGTGCCATAAAGTGTCGAAGAAGGACCTTTAATGATTTCAATTTGTTTAATAAGAGATGTTGAAATGCCATTTAACCCATAAACAGTGGATAGAGAACTCATGATGGGCATACCGTCAATTAACACCAAGGTATAAGGACCTTCCATACCATTGATATGTATATCGTTAGTGCCACAAACACCGCAGTTGATTTGTTTTTGAACACCATTTACATTTTCAATGACCTCCATTACATTGGCCGTAGCAATTTTTTTAAGAAATTTATGGCTAATAACATCCACTTTCACAGGAGAAGCACTGAGAAACGTCTCACGCATTGTCCCTGTTACAACTACTTGGTCTAAATCATATGCCAAAGAAGTTAATACTATTTGTAAAGGTTCAGAATTTATTAAACTTACATCAATAGTTTTTCGGTAGGTTTTATAGCCAACCGAAGAAACCTGCAAATCAACTTTCTTATTATTTACATCCAATGTAAATACCCCATTCTCATCTGCAGAAGTACCATCAGTAGTTCCTTTTATACTTACAGAAGCAAATGGTAAAACTTTATTGTTTGTTGTCTTAACAATTCCTGAAAATGTATAGTTCTGTGAATAAACTGCAAGCTGACAACAGCAAACTATTAGAAGTGTAAATATTTTCATAGCACAATGGTTTTTTAAGAATTTATGCGACAAATTTAAATCTTTATTTATAATTAGTCTAAATAAAATATAAATATTTTAAAAATTTAGGGAAAACTAAAATTAATTTCAATTAAATTTTATAATTTTGTAAAATGACCACTTTGGCAGAAGAAAATTATCTTAAGGCGATACTAAAATTATCCAATTATTCATTGGAAATGGTGTCTACTAATGCCATTGCAAAAGAGCTAAAAACTAAAGCATCATCGGTTACTGAAATGAATAAAAAATTAACTGAAAAAAAATTAGTTAAATATCAGAAATATAAAGGTGTATCATTAAGTACATCGGGTTATAAAATAGCTATTTATATTGTAAGAAAACATCGACTCTGGGAATGCTTTTTAGTAAGTAAATTACAATTTGATTGGGACGAAGTTCATCACGTAGCCGAACAGCTCGAACACATTAAATCATCTAAACTTATTGATTCTCTCGATATTTTTTTAGGCAAACCTAAAAAAGACCCTCATGGAGAGCCCATTCCTAATATAAATGGTGAATTTCCAAAGTCAAATGCATTAGCATTAAACAAATTTCCAAATGACGTTAAAGGAGAGGTAATTGGCTTAACTAATGATATGCCTTCTCTACTCAAATATTTGGACTCTCTTTCAATTACCATTGGCAGTAAAGTAGTTATCAAAAAACAGATAGATTTTGACAACTCTTTTGAAATAATAATAAATAACACAGAACGTCACATTAGCAATGAAGTGGCAAAAACACTTTTAATCAGAGAATTATGATAAACGATTTATATTCTTGGTTTGTAATACAAAATCCTGTTCTTCAAGCTCTACTGGCTGGACTTTTTACTTGGGGGCTAACTGCATCTGGTGCAGCATTAGTTGTATTCTTTAATAAAACCAACAGAAAATTATTAGATGCTTCACTAGGTTTTACTGGTGGCGTAATGATTGCGGCTAGTTTTTGGTCACTACTATCCCCTGCTATCAGTTATGTAGAAATGCAAAATGAGATGGGTACATCCAACCTACCATCTTGGTTTCCTCCTGCAGTAGGTTTTTTTATGGGCGCCTTATTTTTATATTGGCTAGATAAAATCATCCCACACTTGCATCTCTTCAAAAAAGTCGAAGAAGCAGAGGGCTACCCTACCAAATGGAAAAAGACCATTCTTTTAGTACTAGCAATCGCTCTGCACAACATCCCTGAAGGATTAGCTGTAGGGGTCGCCTTCGGCGCTATATCTCACGGTATTCCTGGATTCGAAATTGGAGCTGCCATAGCCTTAGCTATTGGAATAGGTATTCAGAATTTTCCTGAAGGCTTTGCCGTATCTATGCCCTTAAGACGACAAGGTGTTAGTAAATGGAAAAGTTGGAAATGGGGACAGTTATCAGCGATTGTAGAGCCTATTTTCGCTATGATAGGTGCTGCAGCAGTAATATATGCACTACCAATACTTCCATACGCCCTAGCCTTTGCTGCTGGTGCTATGATATTTATTGTAGTAGAGGAAGTTATTCCTGAGAGCCAAAGTGGCGGAAATACAGACCTTGCTACTATGGGGCTTATTGCCGGATTTATCATCATGATGATTCTTGATGTCTCACTAGGATAAAATCCGTAACTTCGCCACATCATGAAATCGGTGAATATCCAAAATAAAAAAGCACGTTTTGAGTATCAAATACTCGATAATTTCGTGGCTGGTATACAGCTTACAGGAACGGAGATAAAATCCATTCGTGAAAGCAAAGCTGCTATCACCGATTCATTTTGTACTTTCAAAAAAGACGAACTTTTTATAGTTGGTATGCATATCGAGGAATATGCTTTTGGAAATTATGCTAACCACTTACCAAAACGGGAAAGAAAACTTCTTCTTAATAGACAAGAGTTGAACAAAATTCAAAAGAAAATGAAAGATGTGGGACTAACTATTGTCCCTCTCCGATTATTCTTGAGTGAAAAAGGCTGGGCAAAAATAGAAATTGCAGTGGCTAAGGGTAAAAAGCTACACGACAAGCGAAATACTCTTAAAGACAGAGATGTTCAGCGAGATATAGACAGGGCTAGCAAATAGCTATTACATCATCAAAAACAAGAATAAGCCAGAGAAAATTAAAGCCGCAAGACCATACCAAGATGACCTTCTTAACTGATAATTTTTAGACACAAGGTATGCAATCCCAATCCCAACAAAATTTAACATAAAGCCTAACACAAAACCAATCCAACAAAAAGTTACATTTCTTTCATAGGTTGGGCTGGACATAAAAGCATCTTCTTCAATAGACAACTCTATTAAGTCATTGGTCTTTTGTACCGGAAATGAAGCAAGAGATAGAAGAGGTATTACACAAAGGGAAAGTAATATTACAAGTGTTTTTTTCATGTTTATTTAAGTTGGTTTTAAAATCGGCGCGAATTAAATAAAAATATTTAATCGAACAATTAGTTTACAACAAAAAATTCTAATCTTAATGAAGAAAATATTACACCTTCAAAATAAGTTTTTGACATAAAAAAAAAGCCCCTCTTTTCGAGGGGCTTTTCTACTAACTAAAAGAAGAAAATTATGCTACTTATCTTCCTTTACTTCTTCAAAATCTACATCGGTAACATCATCGGCTCCGCCTTCTGGGCTTGCTTGAGCATCACTATCAGCAGCTTGCTGATCTTGAGTAGCTTTGTACATTTCTTCGGAAGCCGCAGTCCAAGCTGTATTGATGGTTTCCATAGCTGTATCAATTGCAGCTAAGTCTTTGCTTTCGTGTGCTTTTTTCAATCCTTCTAAAGCGTCTTCAATAGGCTTTTTCTTATCATCAGATAATTTATCGCCATACTCTTTGAGTTGCTTTTCGGTTTGGAAAATCATTGCATCTGCAGCATTTACCTTTTCAACTTGTTCTTTTGCTTGTTTGTCGGCATCGGCATTAGCTTCAGCTTCTTTCTTCATTCTTTCGATTTCTTCTTCAGAAAGTCCAGAAGAGGCTTCAATCTTAATGTTTTGCTCTTTACCAGTGGCTTTATCCTTTGCCGATACATTCAATATTCCGTTTGCATCGATATCGAAAGTCACTTCAATTTGAGGCACTCCTCTAGGTGCTGGGGGAATGTCAGATAACTGAAAACGTCCGATAGTTTTGTTATCAGCAGACATTGGTCTTTCACCTTGTAAAACGTGAATATCTACAGCAGGCTGATTATCAGCAGCAGTAGAGAATACTTCCGATTTCTTAGTTGGGATAGTCGTGTTTGACTCTATAAGCTTAGTCATTACGCCACCCATAGTTTCAATACCTAATGATAGTGGTGTAACGTCTAATAAAAGAACGTCTTTTACATCTCCAGTAAGTACACCACCTTGAATAGCTGCTCCAATAGCCACAACTTCATCAGGGTTTACTCCTTTCGAAGGCTCTTTACCAAAGAATTCTTTTACTATGTTTTGAATAGCAGGTATACGCGTTGAACCTCCTACCAAAATAACTTCGTCAATGTCACTTGCAGACATTCCAGCATCTTTTAATGCTTGTTTGCAAGGCTCTATTGTTGCTTGAATAAGCTTATCGGCTAATTTCTCGAACTGAGCTTTAGTTAAGGTTCTTACCAAGTGCTTGGGCCCTGAAGCTGTTGCAGTAATATATGGTAAGTTAATTTCAGTCTGAGCGCTAGAAGATAATTCTACTTTAGCTTTTTCAGCAGCTTCTTTCAAACGCTGTAAAGCCATTGGGTCCTGTCTTAAATCAATGTTTTCTTCAGACTTAAACTCTTCAGCCATCCAGTCAATTAATACTTGGTCAAAGTCATCTCCACCAAGGTGAGTATCACCATTAGTTGATTTTACTTCGAATACTCCATCGCCTAGCTCTAGTACTGATATATCAAAAGTACCCCCACCTAAATCAAATACAGCAATAGTTCTGTCCTTATCAGATTTATCAAGTCCATAAGCTAATGCGGCAGCAGTTGGCTCGTTAATAATTCGACTCACTTTAAGTCCTGCAACTTCACCAGCCTCTTTTGTAGCCTGACGTTGTGCATCGTTAAAGTAAGCAGGAACAGTTACTACTGCTTCCTTGACTTCATGTCCTAAATAATCTTCAGCAGTTTTCTTCATTTTTTGAAGAATCATAGCCGAAATTTCTTGTGGCGTGTATTTTCTATCGTCAATTAATACTCTAGGGGTATCATTATCTCCTTTCACTACTTTGTAAGGAACACGTCCTGCTTCTTTCTGCACTTTAGAAAAAGATTCTCCCATAAATCGCTTAATAGAAGCAATTGTTTTTTCTGGATTAGTAATCGCCTGTCTTTTGGCAGGGTCTCCTACTTTTCTTTCGCCACCTTCTACGAAAGCAACGATTGAAGGTGTTGTTCTTTTACCTTCGCTATTAGGTATTACTACTGGCTCATTTCCTTCCATTACGGAAACGCATGAGTTGGTAGTTCCTAAATCAATTCCAATAATTTTGCTCATTGTATATAAATTTAATGTTTTAGCGTGTTTCGCTTTTACTTATATACAAAGTCTGTGCCAACATCTAGAGCGATGACATAAGTTCAGGAAATAAAGACAAATTGACAGATTTATGGCTCTATGAAATTTAACTGATCAGTAAGATCTCCATTGGATAGCTCAGTTAAAGAAGGTATGCTTAAGTACTTACCTGTTTGCTGAGCATTGAGCCTTGAAGAGAAAACTCCCCTCCCATTTTCAATATTAGTAAAAGCTGGTGGATCTTGAAATATTAGAGTTGGTAAATTATTAATCTCTACGTATTGAGCTATATCTACACCTCCAACTAGAAATAGAAAATCTACTCCTCCTACCCAGTAATCGTATTCTTCAAAACCATCTTCTAGTTGTTTTGCATTGATGCGTTGTATATTTATATTTTCCGAAATACTATTGGCAACGAAAAAATAAAAACTTTCACCTGTAATATAAAGCTCCATATCACTTCCTCCCGACGAATTACTTGAATACATTTGAGAGTATGACTTATCAATGAATTTACGCACAACCTCTCCGGAAGAAACATTTCTCTCATAGTAATAAAACCTCAAAAACGGTCTATATATTTTTCCATTTCTGGAAGACGACCATTGTAGCCTGTGATTTCGATATTCGTTATCCTTAAAAAACCTAATTTCATCAGTAAACCCTTGATTAATATCCAAAGGCTCTATTAAAGCTGTTGATGAACGAGCCTCATAACCACTTTCTAAGTTATGAACGTACAAGTGATAGACTAAAGATTCATCAAGACTTTCGGTTGTAATATATTCGACTGAGTATTCAGTAGAAAAAATAGTATCAAAACCAGTAGAAAATCTGTTATTTGAGAGATTATAATCTAAAGTTATGGCCTGTACTGTATCATCATTTGAATTCACGCCATATAAAAAGACTTCCAACTGATCTTCAGCATAATAAAAAGAATCTGGCTCTTGGGCCATAGTGTAAGCGCTTTCTTGACCTAAAAATGATTTGTAAATAATAACCTTTTGAGTATCTACAGTTTGGTCTAACAAACCATAAATAATTGCAGTTTCTTTCCAAGGTGCATTGACCTCAAAGTCAGTTTCACAGGCTGTTAAAATGGCAATTACTAAAAAAAATAGTAAATAACTTTTTTTCATAAGTGCAAATTTATACTTTTAATTCCAAATAACACTTAGTACATTTGTGCTCAAACATAATAATTTACCATGAAAAAATATATTAGCTTATTCTTAAGTTTGGTCGTGTCTATTGTGGGCTATTCCCAAACAACTTCTCTATCTTCTTTTGAAGATGAATTTTTCTCTGAAAGCTTTAATTCCGAAAGCGAATTTTTGCCTTCAATTGTCGAAAAAGAGAACTATATAGTCATTGACGATGGCGATTTATATTTAAATAGAAGTAATCCAGATACAGACTTCATCACTCTTTCTAAAAAGAATGATTTACCTGACACCTACAGACTTAAAGCTGCCATAAAGATTGGACCATCTATTAAAAGAACCTTCTTCTCAGGCATTATAATGAATATGTCTGAAGATAATTCGGAGTGCCTTGGCATTGAAGTAAATGGTAAAAGAGAGTATCGAATAAGGAAGATTATGTCTAACTCTTCAAAATATTTGAGTGGAACAGAATCTAATTTGGGATGGGTAAAAAATAAGTATGTTAAGGATAACTCTGAGTATAATTACATAGATATCATTTACACGAACTCAACGTATAACGTATTCATCAATAATAATTTTGCTGCCGCATATGAAGTGCCTGAGCTTAAAACTGGACAATTTGGCTTTATCATTGGACCAAACTCACAGGCAAGAGTCGACTTTGTTTCAATTCTAAAAAAGAGTAAAGATAAGTCAGTAGATAATTTCAAAAAGCTCGAAAGTAAAATTGATAAGTTAAATACCAATTCAGAAAAACTGGTTAAACTAGAAAAGGAATACAAACTTGAAAAGGAAAACAATTCCTCAATTATTGCTGAGAAAACAAAAAAGATATCCGATTTAGAGCAAAAGAACAAAGACCTCATTCAAAATAGAGATAGAGTAATTAATGAACAGTCGAAGAAAATTTATAGTTTAGAAACTGAGAATAAATTTTTAAAAGAAAATCAAAGTAAAGACATAGCTGAAAAGGCAAAAACCATCATAGACCTAAAGAAAAAGAATTTACTACTCACTCAAGAAAACAAGAAGATTAAAGAACTTGAAACACAAAATGCTACTCTAAGAAATAAACTGGACAATTATTCAGATTTACAAAAAGAAAACACCTCTCTGAACCAAAAATTAGTTCAGTTTAAAAGCCTAACTGAGCAAAACAATACCCTTAAAGAAAATTTAAAGAAAAAAACACAAAGTTCTTTAACATCAAAAACTGAAATAAGTAATTTAACAAAATCTCTTAACGATGTAAATAGTGAATTAGCAAGTACAAAGGCAGCCAAGGAGGAACTATTGAAAAGTAAAAATGCTGTGCAAACAGAATTGAATGAGGTTAAAAACAAAAACAACAAATTGAATCAGAAAATTAAGCAACTCGATTCTGCAAACAAAAACTTCAACGATAAGCAGACATTATCCGCTAATAAGATTAACGAATTGACACAAAAATTAAGTCAACTCAATTCAGATTTTTCCTCAACTAAAAATGAATTGACTGAGCAGAACAAAACTGTACTAAAACTACAAGCTGAAAATAAAAAATTAAGTAATTCTCTAGAAATAGCTAATAACAAAATCAATGAAAGTTCTCAAATGAAAAGTGACTTTAATGATTTTAAAAATGGGTTTATGGAAATGGAAATTGCCAATTCAAAATTGAGTGAAAAAATAAAGACTCTGAACTCTGATCTTGATAAATATAGAAACATTGAAAAGGAATTCGAACAAAATCAAATTTTACTAGAAAAAACAAATTCTGCTTTAGCTCAAAAAACAAGTGAACTAAAGTCGCTTAAAAAACAATCAGCATCTATACAAGAACTTAACAGGGAGATAGCAACACTAAATCAAAAAGTAAATCAACAAAACGCACAAATTGAGTCTAAAACTAAGTCGCTGGAAAACCTAACGAATAAATATCAAGCCCTTGAAAAGAAAAACGAAAACGATATTATCACTCTTACACAAAAAGTGCAGACTGCAGAAGTAGAAAAGAAAAAGGCATTGCTTGAAAGTGAAACTGTTAAATTACAAGTCGAACGCCAAAAGTTGATTGCCTCTCAGTTTGCAGAATCGTATCAAATTGAAAAAGAAAAAAACAAACAATTCCAAAATGAAATTTTAAACTTCAATTTGGGAGAAAATAAGTCGGAAAGTAATGGAGGTGTGGTTTATAGAGTACAATTAGGTATATTTGACGACGTAATTGATATTGAAGGATTAGAAGACTTAACCACCATTTACACTAAAAACCAACAGATTATTTACATCTCTGGCAAGTTCGATAGTTTTAATTCAGCAAGAACTTATCTAGTTAAAATGCGTGAAAAAGGATTCCAAGATTCCTTCATCGTAAAATTTTAACAATGTCCGTTCATAAGAAAGTTTATAAAAAAATAACGACACATTCTCTTCTTGAAATGAAACAAAACAAGGAGAAGATTTCTATGCTAACAGCTTACGATTATACACTTGCAAAAATTGTAGATTCTGGAGGGGTTGATGTAATTTTAGTAGGTGATTCTGCCTCTAACGTAATGGCTGGACACGAAACTACTCTGCCAATTACCCTTGACCAAATGATATACCATACAGCATCTGTAGTTAGAGCTGTTGACAGAGCATTAATTGTGGCTGATATGCCTTTTGGTTCTTACCAAGGAAACTCAAAAGAAGCTTTGAATTCTGCCATTAAAATAATGAAGGAATCTGGTGCTCATTCTGTAAAACTGGAAGGTGGAAAGGAAATTATTGAATCTATTGAACGTGTTTTAACTGCTGGAATACCAGTTATGGGGCACTTGGGTCTTACACCCCAATCCATTTATAAGTTTGGCACTTATACTGTAAGAGCAAAAGAAGAAGAGGAAGCAAGAAAACTTATTGAAGACGCATTACTTTTAGAACAAGCAGGTTGCTTTGCTCTAGTCCTTGAAAAAATACCTTCTAAACTAGCCTCGGAGGTTGCTAAAAAACTAACTATACCGGTTATTGGAATTGGTGCTGGAAGTCAAGTAGACGGACAAGTGTTAGTTCTTCATGACATGATTGGAATGACTCATGAATTTAGCCCTCGCTTTCTTAGACGTTATCTTAACTTATACCAAGATATTCAATCTGCTGTTGGACAGTACGTTTCTGATGTCAAATCAATAGATTTTCCTAACGAAAAAGAACAATATTGATGATTGAAGTCCTTTACGAGGATAATCACATTATTGCAGTCAATAAAAAACCTTCGGATATTGTTCAAGGTGATAAGACTGGAGACAGACCTCTTGCTGAGTTTGTAAAAGATTTTTTGAAGAAAAAATACAATAAGCCTGGAGATGTTTTTCTAGGTGTAGTCCACCGACTGGATAGACCAGTAAGCGGCGTGGTCTTATTCGCTAAAACCAGTAAATCACTAAGTAGATTGAATAAGATGTTTAGAGAAAAAGACATTCAAAAAACCTACTGGGCAATTGTAAAAAATAAACCTCAAAAATCATCTGATACACTTAAACACTACCTCAAAAAAAACCATATCAAAAATAAATCTACTGCCTTTAATCGTGAAGAAAATGGCAGTCTTCTTTCTGAGTTAAGCTATACGTTTTTGAAGTCTCTAGATAATTATCATTTGATTGAAGTATATCCAAAAACAGGAAGGCATCATCAAATTAGAGTTCAACTTTCTAAAATCGGATCACCTATAAAAGGGGATATCAAATACGGATTTAATAGAACAAATAAAGATGCTAGCATACACTTACATGCACGGAAAATTGAATTCATTCACCCTGTTAAAAACGAAGCCTTGAGCATTACAGCTCCAACTCCTAAAGATAGTATTTGGAAAGAGTGCGAAAAAAATTAGTTTGGATCAACATCAATTGTAAATCTAACTGATAAGTAATTCGGATGTTTATTCAATGTATTTACTAATTCTAAGAGGTGTTTTTTTGATTTTTTTAAAGATAAGTTATCTCCTATTTTTAGAATTATATTTTTTAAATATCGATTTTTTACTCTAGAAACTACAGGGTATTCAGGTCCTAATACACATTTATCAAAGGCAGCTCGTAAATGAATGGCCAATTCTCTTGCCGCAAAATTTGTTAACTCATAGTCTTTGTGAGAAACTGTTATTGAGATAAGCTTACAAAAAGGCGGATAGTTAAACAGTTCACGCTCACTAATTTCGGATGTATACATGGACAAGTAATCATTTCTCTTAACTGATTTTATAATATCGTGTTCTGCCGAGTAGGTTTGAATGATAACCATACCTTGCTTATTCTTTCGACCTGAACGCCCCGCAACTTGTGCCATTAGTTGATAAGAACGCTCGTAAGACCTAAAATCAGGATAATTTAACAGGCTATCGGCATTTATAATTCCAACTAAAGAGACGTTATTAAAATCAAGCCCCTTTGTAATCATTTGAGTACCAATTAGAATATCAATATTTCTGTTTTCAAAATCGTGAATAATACTATCATAGGCGTATTTTTTTTTGGTAGTATCTAAATCCAATCGTTTTATTACTGCGTCCTTAAAAAAGGGTTGTAACTCCTCTTCAAGTTTTTCAGTTCCATATCCTTTAATAATTAATTCAGAACTTCCACATACTTTACATCTTTTAACAAGTTGGTCAGAATAACCACAGTAGTGACATTTAAGTACTTCTTGGTGTTTATGATAGGTCAGACTCACATCACATGAAACACATTTGGCTGTCCAGCCACAAGATTTACATTCACTTACTGGTGCAAAACCCCTTCTATTTTGAAATAAAATAACCTGCTCATTTTTAGATAAGGCACTTTCAATAGCATCCAATAATTTTGGTGAAAAAGCACCCTTCATTTGTTTTCTGTGGGTCAAATACTTAATGTCTTCAATATCAATTTCAGGCATTTTTACACCCCCATATCGCTCATTCAATTCTACTAAAGCATATTTATCCAACAATGCATTATGATAGCTTTCTATTGAAGGTGTAGCCGAAGCTAAAAGCACTTTAGCATTTAATAATTGAGCATATTTAATTACAGTATCCCTAGCATTGTATCTTGGTGAAGGTTGTTGTTGTTTAAAGGTATTTTCATGCTCTTCATCCACAATGATAAGTCCCAAATTATTAAAAGGCAAAAAGATAGATGATCGTGTTCCTATAATAATAGGAAAGCGACCACTATTTTGTACTTCGTTCCAAATTTCAGCACGTTCATTATTATTGAATTTGGAGTGATAGACCCCTACTAAATCGCCAAAATGCTGTCTTAATCTATTAATTATTTGGGTAGTTAGGGCAATTTCTGGCAAAAGATATAAAACTTGATATCCTTTTTCAACTGCTTCTCTTATGAGTTTTATAAAAATCTCTGTTTTACCACTAGATGTAACACCGTGTAACAAGGCTACGTCTTTTTTTTCAAAAGCAGATTTGACTTGAGAAAAAGCATGATGTTGAGGTGGACTCAAATCAAAAGATATTAAATCTTCATTTTCAAAGCGTTCAAGTCTAGAAACTTCATCTTCAAAGGCGCTAAAAACCCCCTTTTCTATGAGTGCATTTAGACTTTGAT
Organism: Flavobacteriales bacterium; assembly: GCA_016779935.1. Taxonomy (NCBI): domain Bacteria; kingdom Pseudomonadati; phylum Bacteroidota; class Flavobacteriia; order Flavobacteriales; species Flavobacteriales bacterium. Next base: position 5,789 of record JADHMQ010000014.1, on the reverse strand, counting down.
GAGAGGCTGAAGCAGATTTTAACAGCTGACTTATAGCTATAGAATCCGTATTTAATTCATTCCTTAAATTAGTAAAGTGCTCAACAATCAATCTCTGTTTTTTGGCATTTTTAAGAACAGAATCGTCAATGAATTCGCTAACTAACTTTACCTTACGAATAGTTTTTGGTCTGTACTTTTCATTAATCTCTTCTAAAAGTGAAATGATATTCCGTTTCAATAATGAATTGATAACTGGAAAAATAGTTTTCTGATTTAAAATTGCTGAGACTTCCTTCAGTGATAGTTCTTTACTCTGTTCAAGTGCTTCAACTACCAAAAACTCCTTGTCTGTCAATTCAGATTTTTCAACCTCACCCGTGTCTAATACTAATTTTGTTCCACTACTTAGTTTTAGTGCTGATGGTAATGCAGAATTCATTATTTCGCCTAGACCACAACAATAGTATTCAGACATCCAATCCCACAGTTTAAACTGTGATTCAGAAACAACCGCTTTGGAGTCTAAAACTTCTTGAATATGTTTGGCTATATAATTTGAAGGCGGGGTTTTATGGACAGCGTATACAAGGGCTGTATAAAACTTTTTTTGCCCAAACTGAACTATCACCCTCATTCCTACTTTTAAGTCGAGGAAATCTTCAGGAACCTCATATGTAAACACATTTTTAAGAGGTAATGGTAGTATGACATCAGCAAAAATCACGCATTACAAAGATGTGAATTTTTACTTTAATACATTTACGGTTCCATTCTGAAATTTATACTTAGCATCCTTACCATAAATTTTAGCAACATAACTATAAGTTCCTGGTGGCACTACCCTATTTTTATATCTTCCATCCCAAAACTCTGAAAGGCTATTAGTATGAAACATCAACTCTCCCCATCGATTAAAGATTGAAAATTCAAAATCAATAATATTATTACCTCTATAAACCAATAATTCATTATCGTAATCCCAATTAGGAGTAAAGGAGTTTGGTATATATAAACTAACATCACATCCTATCTCAATAGCAATAGAGTCTGTTTCATTACAGTTCTGAGGAAAACTATAATACACCCAATTCACTCCTTTATAAGCATGTATTGGGTTAAAATAATTACTAAAATCTGTTCCCTTTCCATGCCAAACTCCATCCTCTGGAGTAGCTAACAACTCAACTAGTGAATCAACTGGACACAACACAGAGTCAACAGATGTAATAATTTGAGGGGATATTAATTCCTTGTATAAAACTGATGCAATACCAGAATTACTAATAGATTCACACCCTTTTGCATCAACAATTTTCTCAACAGAATACACATAATCGCCTTCGGAATAAATCGAAAAAGGAATTTTATCTATGGAAATATAGCTTTTTGTATTACTGCCGTCATTCAAAAAAACACTGTAAGGAAAAAAGTTTACATCTGAGTAAATGACAACTTCTGAAGTGTCTCCTTTACAAATTGGACCTCCACCTGATAAAACTGAATTGAAATCATTTCGTCGAATCAATGAAGATCCAATAACGCTTCCTACACAATTACTATCCTTTACTGATATCAGTGAATATTCTCCTGCTACTGTTCCTAAAATTTTATAGTTCGTAATTTCTGTAGAAACATGATAAACTTGAGTTCCATTAGTATAACTGATAGAAAATGGGGGGCGACCTTCTAAAGTAACTTCTATTTCAGGCAAGTCTCTTCCCTTGCAAATAATACCAGCTTCACTGCTTACAGTAGCAAGTGGTCTTTCTATTCTATGAACTTCAATACTGTCTATGCCTATACAATTATTTGCATCTGTAACTGTCAATATATAAATACCAACAGGCACATTTATTTCAGCACTAGTCTGCCCTGAACTCCATAGATAAGCATATGGTGCCTCTCCAGTCAGAAGTTTCACATCAAGGGTAATACTATCTCCAGAACATACTGATAGGTCCTCTCCGAGACTTACACCTAAAGATTTTTCCTCAACCGTTATCGTATCTGAAAGCAAATCACATCCATCATTCGAAGCTGTAAACCAATACGTGCCAGGGCCTACACTTATGGATTGAGTGGTTTCATTGGTACTCCACAAATACGTATAATCATCGGGTGAATTAACTTGTGCGGATAATATAACCTCTTCTCCACAATTTATTAATATGTGAAGACTATCTTGATCAAGGTTATTAGCAATATTTGTTTGTGTTGAAGAAAAACTTTTTTCCTCAAGGAAAACGAAAGATGACAAGCCTGTATCACTACCATCAGCAATCGCCAAACGAATATGATAGGTTTCTCCACACTGAACAACTAACTCTGCTCTCATAGAAACAGTAAAACCATCTATTTTGGCAACTGTAGAATCAGATTGGTTATTTACAAAGAACTGAGGGTTATATGATATTTGCGATGTGCTACAAATAGATGAAACTGTAATGGGTAAATCTACTCCTAATGAATTAGATTCTTGGCTTTCAAAAACAGCAACATTTATACTTCCATCTGGAAAACCTGTTGGACTACTATAAGGGCCTGATATTCCCGGCCCAGAAATAAAAAAGCCAAATACATCATTAAATGAAGTGTTTTCGTAGGCAAAATACTCTTCAGAACCAAATACATAGTTAAATGAGACCGTGTCACTATTTGGTACAAAATCAAATTCTAAAATCGCAACATCATTGATGGAACTTACTGTAAAACTCTGACCAATCAATCCAGGAACACTATTTGCAACACTAAGTAAATCAGGGTCAGTTATTGGAGGTGTTTGAGAAACAGCAGCAACAGTTCCTGAAAACGAAGGTTCTAAAATGGAAATATCTCCAGTCGATAGAACAATACCACCACTTAATCCTATATTTGAATCTGAGCCATCGAAATAACCCATTTGTTTTGGATGCCCTTGAAAGGAAAAATTCGAGGCTTGAACTCCCGATGAAAGCAACACATTGTTAACCAAATGACCAGGTGTATCAAATGGAGGATTAGTACTCACAGAAATTTGACAAAAAGCAAATAAATGAAAAACGATAGAAAATAGACAAAAGAAAACTTTTTTCATCAGGCGATAAGGATTAAAAATGATGACTATTTGTAAAAATACAATTTTCTATCTAAAAAGATTGATTGTTCCTGTTTTATTTAAAATTTGAGCATCTTTTCCATAAGCTGATATGCTGTATGAGTAAGTTCCTTTTTGAAGTAAACTACCTTTAAACTTTCCGTCCCAAAATTTATAAATATCGTTTGTGTTGAATACTACTTCTCCCCATCTGTTATAAATAGACATTTCAAAAGATAAAACATTATTACCCTTTATGACCAGTTCTTCATTTTCATCATCACCATTGGGTGTAAATGAATTCGGAATAAAAATGCTTAAATCGCAACCAACCTCAATAGCAATAGAGTCAGTTTCATTACAATTTTGAGGGAAGCTATAATAAACCCAATTAGTTCCCATAAAGGCATTGGCAGGGTTAAAATAATTACCAACGCCCATTCCTTTACCACTCCAAACTCCTCCTTGATTCATTGCTTCAATTTGAATTGGCTCATTAACTGGGCAGACTACTGTGTCTAGAGTAAAATTGATTTCAGGGTTCATATATTCTTTGACAGAAATAACAGCTTCTCCTTGATTATCAATGGATATACAACCGTTAGAATCAATCACTTTATCAACAACATAAACAGCTGGTTCATTCATATAAAAAGTGAAAGTAGGCTCTGTTATGGCACTAAAAACTTGATTATAATCTCCGTTATGAATGAATAAATTATAAGGGATAGCGTCTGCTTCTACAGTTACTGTAATTTCAGCGCTATCAACATCACATATTACTCCACCACCTACCATTGAAGTTTTTGGTAATGAAAAGTTTGAAATTATTGCAGAACCATCTACTGAGCCCGAACAATTGTTATCAATTATTGATAATAAACTATAATCTCCTGATGTAGTTGCCATTATGGAATGGTTAAGAAACATAGCCGTATCAGTGAAGAAATTTTGTCCATCAGTGTAATTTATATAAAAAGGAGCCTGACCACTTAATGCTAAGTTTAATGGTAATTGAAAGGATTGCCCCTCACATATCGTTCCACCACCACTAAGTGTAGCTGTTGGTCTATCAATAGAATTTATATTAATTTCATCCTGTCCTATACAACCATTTCCATCAGTCACTATTAATGAATAAATACCAGCTGGAACTGTTATTTCTTCAGATGACTGCCCTGAACTCCAATCAAATAAAACTGGAGGTGCTGCATTTAACGTTTCTATTTGAATAGTTACAACGTCTTCTCCACACACCGAAATATCATCTCCAATTTCTAGTTCAATAGTATTCAGTTCTTCAACATAAAAAGTGTCTGATAATGTTGAGCAATTATTATCACTCGTTGCTTCTACAATATACTCTCCTTCTCCTACGTCAATAGTCTGAGAATTTTGACCATTACTCCATGAATAAGAATAGCTACCTGTCTGAGACATCTGCGCCGTTAATTCGACGGTTGTTCCACAATCAATTACAATATGACTGGAATCTTGTCCTAAACTGTTTAAAACATCTAAAAATGGAGATGAAAAACTGTTTTCTTCTAAAAATACATATGAAGAGAGTCCACCATCAGTTCCATCAGCAATTGCCAATCGAATGTGGTAGGTTTCACCACATTGTACAGCTGCTTCTGCTGTCATTACAACCGTAAAACCGTCAGCATCATCGACTGTTTCTAAAGACTGATTATTGATAAATAATTGAGGATTATATACCGATGGACCTCCAAAATCATCTGGAAAGTTACATATTGAAGAAATTGTAATGGGTAATTCAACACCTAAAGAATTAGCTTCTTGACTTTCAAATGTTGCAATATTAATACTACCATTTGGGAAAGCTGCAGGACTTGCATATGGACCAACTATTCCTGGTCCTGAAATAAAAAATCCAAATACATCATTATATACAGAGTTTTCAAAGCCGAAGTATTCTTGTGAACCAAAAACATATTTAAATGAAACCGAATCACTACTAGGCACAAAATCAAATTCTAAAACAGCTATATCATTTACGCTGGAAACGTTAAAAGCTTGACCTATCAGAGGCGGAACACTGTTTGCCACATCCAATAAATCCGGATCTTCTACTGGCGGGACAACATTAACAAAATCTCCAAAACCTTCAAAAGTCGGATCCAATATATCAATGTCACCTGTACTCATAACAATTCCACTGTTTAAACCAAGGTTTGAGGAAAACCCATTGAAATACCCTAATTGAATAGAATCTCCTTGAAAAGTGAAATTAGAGGCTTCTACACCCGTACCCAATAGTATGTCATTTACTAAATACTCTGGACTATCATAAGGTGGTGTTCGATCTGTTGTCAACTGTGCAAAGGCAGTCGTTGACACAAACAAAAATAAAACAGATAATTTATTTATCATCATATATTATTGTTAAGGTTAAGTAGTAAAATCTAATTAATCAGTTTTAATTTCAATCATTTATCAATAATTTTTGTTGATATTCAAACCCATCAGATTTTATCAATATAAAATATATTCCAGAAGCTAAATCACCTCTTTCTATTACTATAGAATTAGTGATGGTAGACTCTCGTAATACTCGTGCTCTGGAATCCATTAGTTTAAAGGTATACTCATTATCATTACTATTTCCCAATAGATCCACTGTAAAGTAATCTCTCGCAGGATTTGGATAAATCAATACATCCATACTGCTAAACTCATCTAATCCAACCTTTGTGAAGTCTCTAGTCAC